>DUPL01000039.1 GCA_012838385.1 Clostridiaceae bacterium | reverse complement strand
TTTGATAAAAACATTATGGAAAAAGGCTTGACCAGTTTTGGAAAAGAAGCTGTTTCTTTTATGAATGAAATTGGCATCTTGGTTGATGTGTCGCATTTATCCGATGGTGGGTTTTATGATGTTTGTGAAGTTTCAAAAAAGCCCTTTGTTGCATCCCACTCAAACTGTAGAGAGTTAAGTCCTCACCCAAGGAATCTTACAGACGACATGATAAGGTTACTTGCTTCAAAAGGAGGAGTTATTGGAGTGAATATTGTTCCTGATTTTTTGAGCAGTGATATTAGGTGCAGGGAAAGTTTTATAGATGATGTGGTAAGGCATGTTGTGCATATGATAAACAAAGGCGGTATTGAGTGTGTTGGTATCGGCACGGATTTTGACGGCACTGGTGGCAATATTGAATTGAATGAGCCTGCAAAAGTGCAGATTCTGTTTGATAGATTAAAAAAGATGGGCGTGAGTGACGACGCCCTTGAAAAGATTGCGTATAGGAATGCGGCAAGAGTTATTAAAGAGTGTATTGGTTAACGTACTTCTCTGCAGAGTATGCGGCGACTGCGCCATCTGATGCCGCTGTTATTACCTGGCGGAGGGGCTTTTCGCATATGTCTCCTGCTGCAAACACTCCTTCCATACTGGTCTTCATGTTACTGTCAGTGATGATATATCCATCCTTGCTTAGTTCCAGTTTGCCCTTGACAAGTTCATTGTTTGGAACTAGACCTATTGCAATAAACAGTCCATCTATGTCAAGGGTGGATGCTTCGTTTGTTGAATTATTCTTCACCCTTATTCCTTCCAGTTTTCTTTCTCCTAAAATCTCAACAACCTGGGAGTTCAAAACAAATTCAATTTTATCATTCTTGAATAGTTCTTCCTGTGCCAGCTTTACACATCTCAAATTGTTCCGTCTGTGAATCAGGAATACTTTCTCTGCGTATTTGGTTAGATACAGAGCATCATCTGCTGCTGAGTTGCCTCCGCCTACAACTGCAACTTTTTTATCTTTATAAAAGGCTGCATCGCAGACTGAACAGTATGAGACTCCAAGACCTCGAAATTTATCTTCCTTGTCAAGACCAAGAGTCTTTGGACTAGCACCCATACAAAGGATTAATGCATTGCATTCGTATGTATTTGACGTTGTTTTTATACTCTTTACGTTTCCATCCATATCTACATTAATTACTTCATCGTAAAGGATTTCCGCACCAAATTTCCTTGCCTGGTTTTCCATTTTGAGGGCAAGTTCAACACCGCCCACAGGTTCATCAAAACCAGGGTAGTTTTCCATAAAATCTGTGGTTGCCATTTGGCCACCTGAGAACATTTTCTCAACCAACAGAGTTTTCAGTCTGGCTCTTGCACTGTATAATGCTGCCGTATAGCCTGCAGGACCTCCACCGATAATTATCACATCATACATTTTCATACCTCTTTTTTGCTTTTCTTAATATTTATATTATACTCAAAAAAGTGTCAAATGACAGTGAATATATTGTGAATCATACATGTGGAAAAACAATATTAAAGAGACCGGT
>DUPL01000038.1 GCA_012838385.1 Clostridiaceae bacterium | reverse complement strand
TCGTCCTGAGCCAGGATCAAACTCTCAGTTTATATCTTCAAACTAAAAATTTGTTAGCTCTTTACGTTTCCAGTTTAACTGGCTTGTTTCTAAATTAACTCATAAGAATTAAACGAGTTACATGATAAAGTACATTGTTCAGTTTTCTAGGTGCTATTGTAGCCCTTTTGCTCTTGTTCCTCAAGAACGGGCGACAATTATTGATTCTATCACAATCAGAATCTGTTGTCAACACTTTTTTTCATGGTATTTTTTTGAAGTAATAATTCCATTTTTCTGTGTTTCCAACCGGACTTACAACTATAATATAAAAGTAAAGTTAAATCAAGTGTAATTATTTCCAATTCAAAAAAATTTTAAAGGTGCGGAATAACGCACCTTTATAATCAATCCTATTATATATATGATTGTTAACCGAAGAATGTTACTCCTCGTTATCCGGTTCAAGCTTATCCATGTCGTCAAGAAGTTTCTGAAGATTATTGTCAATAGACTTATCTTCAGAAGAATCCTCAAAATCTTCTTCGACATCTTCTTCCACTTCTTCAAACTCATCCTCATTTTCATCTACCAGGAGTTCTTCGTCATTCTCATCTTCCTCAGACAATTCCTCCACCTGCCCAACTTCCTCCTGATCATCCCTCTCCGTCTTAGCACAACCAACTATCAGATTGTTGTCGTTGGTCCTCATCAACCTGACACCCTTTGTCGCACGACCAAGAATGCTAATCTCAGAAACATGAATGCGAATAATTGTTCCTTCGCTAGTTATTAGCATAATATCGTCTTCATCATCAACAATCATCATACCAGTAAGCAATCCGGTAGCTTTCGTAGGCTTGTATGTGATTATACCAAGTCCGCCTCTCATCTGAGTCTTGTACTCACTTATTTCAGTTCTCTTGCCAAATCCTCTATCAGAAATAACCAACAGTGTTCCGTTTGATTCTGAACTTGTAACCTCCATGCCAATTACCCTGTCTCCTTTTCGCAAGGTAATACCTTTGACTCCCATGGAAGCCCTGCCGGTTGCTCTTACATTGTCCTGGTTAAACCTTATACACATGCCCCTTGAGGTTACAAGAACAGTATCCTCGCCTTCATTAACAAGACTTGCTCCTATAAGTTCGTCCTCCTCGCGCAAAGCAATGGCTATAAGACCACTCTTTCTTATATTCTTATACTCGGCAAGCTTTGTTTTCTTCACAAGACCTTTCCTTGTGGCCATGACAAGATAGCTACCTTCGTCAAAGTCGGTTATGGGTATGACCGTTTCCACCCTCTCCTCGGGATCCAACTGCAGAAGATTCACAATTGGCAATCCCTTTGCAGTTCTTCCCGCATCAGGTATCTCATATCCCTTCAGAGAATAAACTTTGCCAAAGTTCGTAAAGAACAACAGAATATTGTGAGAAGAAGTAATAATCAGGTGTTTTACAAAGTCGTTTTCCCTGGTGCTGAGACCTGCTATACCCTTGCCTCCGCGTTTTTGAGCCTTGTATGTGTCGGCACTGGTTCTCTTCACGTAACCAAAATGAGTCAATGTTATTGCGACTTCCTGCTCGTGAATCAGGTCCTCAATATCAATTTCGCCTTCATAAGGAACTATTTTAGTCCTTCTCTCGTCAGCAAACTTGTTTTTTATAACCAACAATTCTTCTTTTACAACCTGAAGAATATTGTATTCGCTCGAAAGAATCTCGCGGTATCTTGCAATTTCCTTTTTCTTTTCCTCGTACTCAGCGAGAATCTTTTCTCTCTCCAGACCTGTCAATCTACCCAGCCTGAGGTCTACAATATATTGAGCCTGTCTTTCTGTAAAGTCAAACCTTGCCATAAGGCCTTCCTTGGCAATCTGTTCCGTTCTGGACGAACGAATAATGTTGATTACCTCGTCTATATGGTCAAGGGCCAAAAGTGTACCTTCCAAAATATGAGCTCTGTCAAGTGCTTTTTCAAGGTCGTATTCGGTTCTTCTACGAACCACATCAACCTGATGTTCTATATAATAGTCAATGGCTTCCCTCAAATTAAGAACCTTCGGCTCATACTTGTCGTTCTGTCCTCTAATAGGAACAATGGCAAGCATGTTGGCATTGAAGGATTCCTGCATTGAAGTATATTTGTACAGTTGATTCAAAACAATATTCGCATTTGCCTCACGTTTGAGTTCGATAACAATACGGATACCTTCCTTTCCGTATTCGTCGCGCAAGTCACTAATACCATCTATTCTCTTGTCTTTTATAAGTTCGGCAATTCTTTCAACAAGCCTTGCATTGTTAACCATGTATGGCAGTTCGGTCACAATAATTGCCTGTCTGCCGTTCTTCATTTCCTCAATGGTCGCCTCGGCTCTGACAATTATTCTACCCCTGCCAGTCCTGTAGGTCTGCCTTATGCCCTGTACTCCAAGAATATTGGCCCCTGTTGGGAAGTCAGGACCTTTTATAAACTGCATGAGTTCATCAATTGTTGTATCGGGATTGTCAATAACATGCACTATTCCGTCAATAACCTCTCCCAGATTGTGAGGAGGTATGTTTGTGGCCATACCAACGGCAATACCGTGGGAACCATTGACTAGAAGATTTGGAAATCTAGCAGGAAGAACAGTAGGCTCAACTTCGTGCTCGTCATAGTTAGGCCTGAAATCAACAGTATTCTTGTTGATTTCCGAAAGCATCTCCATTGAGATTTTTTCCAACCTGGCCTCAGTATACCTCTGGGCAGCTGGAGGATCTCCGTCTCTTGAACCAAAGTTACCCTTGCCATCTATCAAAACATATCGCATTGAAAAATCCTGCGCAAGACGAACCAAACTATCATATATCGCAGCATCACCATGTGGGTGATATTTACCCATTACGTCACCAACAATTTTGGCACTTTTTCTGTACGCCTTGTCAGGGGTAAAACCCTGCTCGTACATAGAGTATAATATACGTCTGTGAACAGGCTTCAGACCATCCCTGACATCAGGCAGAGCACGGTCTACGATTACACTCATTGCGTATTCAATGAACGAGCTCCTCATTTCCTGTTCAATATCAACTTGAAGTACTTTTCCTTTTAAATCGGAAGCGTTTTCACTCATATTCTGTTAGTAACTCCTTTAATTCTAAATAATATCAACTTACATATTATATCATATTTTTTGCCTGAAGTCTACCTGTGACACAAACAGAAAATGCACTGAATAAAACAAAACAAGAGGCAAACATGCCCCTGTTCATATACCCAAAAGAAGAAGACCCCCTCTGATTATTATGTGGTATTGCTGCCTCAATGCGAGGCAGCGTGGAGAAAAATTGGAGGTCATAATCCTTGTCTGCGAAACTTTCTGTACCTTTGTTCAATCAAATCATTAATTGGCATTTGCAGTTTTCTTTCCGTTGCAACTCTAAGCCTTTTCTTCAGCATCCTTATAGTGCTGGACATATCCGGATTCTCTTTTATAACCCTGTCGATGACCCCCAGAGAAAAAAGATCCGATGCGGTTAACCTCAAACAGGATGCCGCTTCTCTTGCATACTTTGGGTCCTTCCACAAAATGCTGGCGCAGCCTTCAGGCGAAATGACAGAAAACACGGAGTTTTCAAGCATCCAGATTTCATCCGCCACTGCAAGAGCCAGCGCACCGCCACTTCCCCCTTCCCCTATAAGCACCGCAATGATTGGTGTTTTAAGAGTTGCCATCTCATACAGGTTCTCGGCAATAGCCTGCCCCTGTCCTCTTTCCTCAGCATCAATTCCGCAGTACGCTCCTGCGGTATCTATAAATGTAATTACGGGTCTGTGGAACTTCTCAGCCTGCTTCATAAGTCTCAGCGCTTTTCTATATCCTTCAGGATGGGCACATCCAAAGTTCCTCTCCACCCTATCTTTAATATTTGTTCCTCTTTCCAAACCAATAACTGTAACAGGAAAACCATACAACGAAGCAAGACCACCTATGACAGCCTTGTCATCGCCATATCTTCGGTCACCGTGAAACTCCATAAACCAGTCAAATATTCCTTCTATATACTTTCTTGCAGTAGGCCTTTCATTCGACCTTGCCGCAAGGACCTTGTCATATGCAGTATTAGCAGCCATTTTTTCTTCCTCTCCTTTAATGCAGTTTAAGGATGTTTGCCAGAGTGTCCCTTAATGCCTTTCTTTCCACTATGGCATCAATAAATCCCTTCTCCAAAAGAAACTCCGACCTTTGGAATCCTTCCGGCAGCTTTTGCTTTATTGTCTGTTCAATAACCCTGGGGCCGGCAAATGCAATAAGCGCCCCTGGTTCTGCTAGAATTATGTCGCCTTCCATGGCGAAACTTGCAGTTACACCGCCCGTAGTCGGGTCGGTAAGCACCGTGATGTACAAAAGACCTGTATCATTGTGCCTTTTAACCGCACAGCTGGTTTTTGCCATCTGCATAAGCGACAGTACTCCTTCCTGCATTCTTGCACCTCCCGATACTGTAAACCCTACAACAGACAGACGGTTTTGAGTAGCATACTCAAACAATCTGGTTACCTTCTCGCCAACCACAACACCCATGGATCCCATCATAAACTCTGAGTTCATAACAAACAGGGCACATTCCATACCTTTAATCTTTGCAACACCACAAACCACTGCCTCTTTTTCATTGCTGGTATCTTTTGCTTTCTTTAGTTTGCTGTCATAATCGGGAAACTTAAGAATGTTCTTGGAAACAAGATTCTTGTCATGTTCGACAAACGAATCCTCATCCACTATCATTGCCAAACGCTCCCTGGGAGCCAGCCTGTAATAGAAGGAACAATTTGGGCAAATCTTGTTGTTTTCAAAAAGTTCCTCCTTGAGAATCAAGGTCTTGCAATTTGCGCAGCTTATCCATAAATCTTCAGGCACCTGCGGCTTTACATATTTAGATGTCTTTCCCACATTCTCAAGCACATTATTAGGTTTTTTAAATAGATTGCGACTTAGCATTTTTACTCATTTCCTTTCATCAGCATCCCATAAAGCTGGTAGAATATTCACCGGATACAAATCTGGAATCGGACAAAATCTCCACTTGTTTGTCAATATTTGAGTCAACACCCTCAATCACCAGCTCACACAGTGCAGCATGCATCTTCCTTATTGCTTCCTCTCTGGTCTTTGCATGTACAATAAGTTTTCCTATCATGGAATCATAAAATGGAGGAATTTCGTAACCTTGATAAATTGCAGTATCAAACCTTACCCATGCTCCGCCGGGTATGTGAAGAGTGTTGACCCGTCTGTTACCCATACCTGTTTGATTGTTTTGTTTTTCAGCATTTATTCTGCATTCTATTGCATGTCCTTTTATCCTTGCATCTTCATTTGTGAAGTCTATTTCTACTCCGGATGCGGTTCTGATCTGCCATTTGACCAAATCTATTCCTGTAACAAACTCGGTTACAGGATGTTCCACCTGCAGACGGGTGTTCATCTCCATGAAGTAGTAGTTGCCTTCTGAGTCCAACAGATATTCAATTGTTCCAACACCCGTATAATTCACCGCTCTTGCGGCCTTCAGGCTGTCTTCACACAGTTTTTCTCTTAATTCACTGGCTACAGCAGGAGATGGGCTTTCTTCAATTAGTTTCTGGTTTCTTCTCTGGATGGAACAATCCCTCTCTCCAAGAGCCACTGCATTTCCGTAATTATCCGCAATTACCTGTACCTCAATATGCCTTACAGGAGACAGGAATTTTTCCATGTACACGCCTCCGTCGCCAAAAGCAGCTTTAGCCTCGCTGGTTGCCTGATAAAATGCGTTAACAAGCTCCTTTTCACCGTCAACCTTCCTTATACCTCTTCCGCCTCCTCCGGCTTTTGCCTTTATCAATAGAGGATACCCTATTTTCTCAGCTTCTTCCTTTGCTTCTTTCTCTGTTTTAACAAGTTCACAACCCGGAATTATTGGAACGCCAGCCTTCTGCATGGTCTTTCTTGCCATATCCTTATCGCCCATCAGGGATATGACCTCAGGACGAGGACCTATAAATACTATGTTGCACTTCTCGCACAACTCAGCAAACTTTGCATTTTCCGCAAGAAAACCGTAACCAGGATGTATTGCCTGGGCACCGGAATAAATGGCAGCACTCAAAATAGCTGCCATGTTGAGATAGCTGTCTTTGGAAGGTGCAGGACCTATGCAATAGCTCTCATCCGCCATACTCACATGAAGTGAATCTCTGTCAGCCTCGGAGTATACACTGACGGTCTCTATTCCCATCTCTTTGCAAGCCCTTATTATCCTTACTGCAATTTCTCCTCTGTTTGCAATCAGAATCTTTGAAAACATATGCCAACCTCTTTACTAAATAATTGCGAAAGAAAACTCAGCTGAAACACAAACCTTTCCGTCAACACTGCCTGTCGCTTCTCCAAAGCAGAAATTTCCTCTCATTCTTGTAATTCTTCCTTCAATCTCTAAAACATCTCCAGGTTTTACTTGATTCCTAAACTTAACATTGTTCAGTCCAGTAAAATACGGTGTTTTTCCCTTGACCTTGTCAGCAAGAATCACACTGCAGGTCTGTGCCATTATTTCACATAGTATTACTCCCGGAACTACAGGATTTCCAGGAAAGTGTCCCTGAAGAAACCACTCGTCACCCTTTACAGTGTATTTTCCTTTTGCTGAATTCTCGTCAATCAATTCCGCTTCATCCACCAAAAGCATGGGCTCTCTGTGAGGTATAATTTGTTTTATTTCTTCCCTGTTCATAACTCTTCTCCTTAATTCTTTCTGATTCTGAAAAGCACCTGGCCAAACTCAACTATCTGACCATTAGTCACGCAAATTTCTTCAATGGTGCCATCCACATCTGATGGAATCTCATTCATTATCTTCATTGCTTCAATAAGGCACAACGTATCCCCTTTGCCAACCTTGTCGCCAACTTCAACGTACGGAGGCTCGCCCGGTGCTTTTGCAGCATAAAATACACCTACCAAAGGAGCCTTTACTTCTGAAATGTTTTGATCTACGGAAATACTCTCCTCTTCCTCGAAAGTCTCTTCACTCTTAACTTCCACACTGCTTTTTACTACCTCGTATTCAACATTCCTTTCAAGGTGGAGCTTGATTTGTCCGTCTTCAAACTCAAGCTTTGACAAACCATTTTTCTTCATAACTTCAGCCAGACATTTAATATCATTAATGTTCATCATCTTCCATCCTTTCAAACGCTATACATGCATTGTGACCGCCAAAACCAAGGGATGTGGACAAGGCATATTTCAATCCCTTCCTGACCGACTGGTTTGGCGTATAGTCAAGGTCGCAGTCAGGGTCTTTTGCCTTCAGATTTATTGTCGGGGGTATGACGCCGTCCCTTAATGCCAGTACGGAAACTATTGCCTCCACTGCGCCAGCAGCTCCTAGCATGTGTCCCGTCATGGACTTTGTAGAGCTTATACCAAGCTCATACGCTCCTTCTCCAAACGCTTTTTTAAATGCCATGGTTTCACATTTATCGTTCAATGGTGTACCCGTACCATGGGCATTCACATAAACCTTTGACAAGTCATTCCTGCCTATACCGCACTGCTCCGCAGCACTTTTTATAGCGAGTGCAGGCATTTCCGTTTCGGGATCTGGAGCGGTTATGTGGTAGGCGTCGCATGTATTTGCATATCCTTTTACCTCCGCATAAATTTTGGCTCCTCTCTTAACTGCATGCTCATACTCTTCAAGAATCAGCATTCCAGCACCCTCTCCCATTACAAAACCATTTCTGTTCAAATCAAAGGGAATGGAGCTGTAATTCGGATCATTCGTTGTGCTCAGCGCCATGCAGTTTATGAAACCTGCAATTGCCAGTTCGGTAATCGCCGCCTCCGAACCCCCTGCAATAATTATGTCGGAATAACCGTGAAGGATGTTTCTATATGCCTCACCTATTGCATGGGTTCCCGTTGCACAGGCTGTAACAACAGGAAGACAGGGCCCTTTTGCACCATACCTGATTGCAATCAAGCCGGAAGCCATGTTGGATATCATCATAGGCACAAAGAAGGGCGATACTCTTCTCGGACCATTTTGTACAAGTTTCAATGTCTCTTCATAAAAGGTCTTTATGCCTCCAATACCCGAACCAACGTACACTCCGAATCTTGTACCATCAACCTTATCGGCTTCCAATCCGCTGTCCCTGACGGCTTGATCCGCTGCTGCTACTGCATACTGTGAGAAAAGATCCATCTTTCTTGCTTCGCTTCTTTCAAAGTAATCAGATGCGTTAAAACCCTTTACTTCTGCAGCAATCTTTACTTTGTAGTTTGTTGTGTCGAAATATGTTATATAGTCAATGCCGTTTTTGCCGTTGACAAGGTTGCTCCAAAATGTATCTATTTTGCTTCCCACAGGAGAAACCACTCCCAATCCGGTTACAACAACTCTTCTCATATATTACTTCCTCCCTTAATTACATACACAGACCGCCGTCAACCCTGATGACTTCTCCTGTAATGTATCTTGCAGAATCAGATGCAAGAAATACTGCAAGATTTGCAATATCATCAGTCTTGCCAAACTTTTTCATAGGTATCTGCTCGATATATGTTTCCTTTAGTTTGTCGGACAAAACGTTTGTCATGTCCGTTTCTATAAAGCCAGGTGCTATTGCGTTACATGTTACTCCTCTTTGAGCCAGCTCTCTGGCAACGGTCTTCGTCAAACCTATAAGGCCTGCCTTGGAGCTTGCATAGTTTGCCTGCCCTGCTGTTCCCAGCAGACCGGATACGCTTGATATGTTTATGATGGAACCTGCTCTTCTTTTTGCAAAGTGGGAAAATGTATGCCTTATGGTGTTGAAAGCTCCTTTCAGGTTGACATTCATAACATCATCAAAATCATCTTCCTTCATGGAAAGTATCAGCTTATCTTTTACAATACCTGCGTTGTTGACAAGCACATCTATTTGTCCAAAATCCTTTATGATGCTATCCATTGTTTCCTTTGTTTCTTCAAAATTGGAAACATCACATTTGTATGATCTTATTCTAAAGTCTCTTTCAAGGCCTTCCTTGAAACTTTCAACAAAGTTTTCCTTGAAATTCCTTGCTATTATGGCTATATCGGCTCCATTCTCAGCCATCCTCTCAGCAATCCTGTAACCAATTCCTCTTGTTCCTCCGGTAATAACGCATACCTTTCCCGTCAACATATTGAGTTTCCTCCATCCTTGTTTAAAATATCGGTGTAGTGAAATACTTTCACATTGTTGTCAATTCTTTCTATCAATCCGCACAAGACCTTTCCCTCTCCAACTTCAATAAACGTATCAATCCCGCTATTTATCATGTTTCTTATTATCTCTTCCCATCTTACCGGATTGTTTATCTGCTTTTTGATATTATCCTTTATGCCTTCCTCATCATCAGGATAAGGCTGGGCTGTCAAGTTGGAATAAACGTCAAGGTTCGGTTTCTTTGTCTTAATTGTCTTTAGATATTCGCCCATCTTGCTGGAAGCATTGTTCATGAAGCTACTGTGAAACGCACCGCTTACGCTCAGTTTTCTTGCCTTTTTGCCAAACTTCTTAATATCCGCCATGTACTGGTCTATTTCATCTTCCTTGCCTGAAACGACAATCTGTCCAGGACAGTTAAAATTCACAGCTTCAATACTTTCATACCCTTTTATGCCAGCTAGAACCTCTTCCTTTTCCATTCCCAGCACAGCTGCCATTGAACCCTTTCTCTCTAGAGCATCTTTATGCATAAGTTCAGCTCTTTTTCTTACCAATCTGCAAGCATCATCAAATTCAAGAACCTCTGCATAAGCAATAGCCGCAATTTCTCCAAGGGAGAATCCTGCAACAGCCACAGGTTCAATCCCTGTCGCCTTTACAGCGTATGCCGCAGCCAGGTCCACGGTAAATACACAAGGCTGCGTGTTTACCGTTTCGTTCAGTTCATACCTTGAACTTTCAAAACACAGTCTTTTTATTCCTGGTATTACTTTTTCCACAGAGTCAAATATTTTTCTTGCCTTTTCAGATTTTTCATACAATTTCTTTCCCATTCCAGGCACTTGTGCACCCTGTCCAGAAAAAACAAATGCCTTCATACAATCCACCTGCCGGATGTCTTTAATACTTTTTCAGCACCAAATACCATATCTTCAATAATTTCCTTTGCTGTTTGTTCTTCCCTAACCAACGCAGCGCTCTGGCCAGCCATAAAGCAACCGTTTTTTGTATCTCCATCAACTGCTGCAAGCCTCAATGCTCCGGAACCCAGCTTTTCAAGTTCCTCATTTGTTACATTGGAATCATACTCACATTTTGCATAACTTCTGGAAAATGGACTCTTCAAGCACCTTACTGGATGACCAAGTCTTTTTCCTGTTACGATGGTGTCGATATCTTTTGCCTTAACAACCATGTCCTTGTAGGCTTGACTTATGTTGCATTCTTTAGCAACCAAAAATCTTGTTCCCACTTGAACCCCAACCGCTCCAAGCATCATAGCTGCTGCAAAGGTCCTTCCATCAGCAATTCCTCCTGCAGCAATTACAGGCACATCCACAGCATCACATATCTGGGGAATAAGGACCATGGTGGTAAGTTCGCCTATATGACCTCCTGCTTCCTGACCTTCTGCAATTACAGCCACAGCACCACCTCTTATAACCTTCTTTGCATGAGCCGTAGATGCCACAACAGGTATGACTTTTATTCCATTCTCATTCCACATTTCCATATATTTCGATGGGTTACCTGCGCCGGTAGTTACAACCTCGACCTTTTCCTCGCACACAACCTTTGCCACTTCTTCAGCATACGGACTCATAAGCATTATATTTACCCCAAAAGGCTTGTCGGTAAGTTTTCTCATCTTCCGTATTTCCTGCCTCAAAGCCTCTGCAGGCATGTTCATGGCAGCTATCAATCCAAGGCCGCCTGCATTGCTTACTGCAGATGCAAGATTTGCATCCGCAACCCATGCCATTCCTCCCTGAATAATTGGATACTTGATATTTAATAATTCACATAACGGTGTCTTAATCACTTACTTTTCCCCCTTGTTCCACTCAATTACACATGTTCCTGATGTCAATCCTCCACCAAAGGCGGTCATTACAATTATCTGTCCATCTTTCAAAAGATTGTTTCTGTTCATTTTGTCTAGAGTCAGAGGTATGCTCGCAGAACACGTATTTCCATATTCCTCTATATTTATTGCAAACTTATCTTTTTCAATTTCAAGTCTTTCGGCAACAGCTTCCATTATGCGTCTGTTTGCTTGGTGAAGTATTACATGATCCACATCCGACTGTTTGAGTCCTGCCTTTTCTATGGCATCTGGAATTTCAGTGCTGCCTGTGCTGACTGCAAACTTGTATATTTCCTTGCCAATCATGTGGATATATGGTTTGCCGTCTCCCAGGTCCCCTATCAATAAAGAGCTCATGTCTCCTTGGGCATGTACCTGGGAGTGAAGAAGGCCTTTCCCTTCACCCAGCACCACTGCTCCGCATCCGTCCCCAAACAAAACACAAGTGGATCTGTCTTTCCAGTTAACAAATTTGGACAATGCATCAAACGCTACTACCAACACTTTCTTGCATTTGCCGCTTTTGAAATAGCTGTCTGCCATGTCCAGTGCATAAATGAATCCTGTGCATGCGGCATTAATGTCAACTGCAGGACAGACTGCCCCTAATTCCTTTTGAACAAGACATGCAAGAGAAGGGGACTGATACTCAGCGCTAAGAGTTGCGCATATTATTAAATCCAAATCCTTTGCATCCACTTTCGCATCCTTCAAGGCTTTTGTCGCAGCTTCGTAGGAAAGTGACAAAGGCGTCTCCTCTTCAGTAATATATCTTGCTTTAATTCCTGTCCTGGATGTAATCCATTCATCCGATGTATCTACAATTTTGCACAAGTCATCATTCGTAACTATTTTCTTAGGCACACTGGAACCTGTTCCTAAAATTCTAAAACTCATATCTTTTCTCCTTTATTTTTCTAGTTATTTAAGTATTGTCTAAAAAAACTATTTATTTTCATTAATCCTCTTAACAGAGCATCCTGCTCGTCAGGTTCCAGATCTTTTGCGATTTCCCTTGTAATTTTGAGATGAATATATCTGTGTACATTGTCTACCTTCTTTCCCATCTTCGTTAATGTAACGTATACCATTCTTTTGTCTTCCTCAGATTTTCTTTTTGTAACGTAGCCCTTCTTCACCAACTTGTTTATTGCAACAGTTATTGTAGGTAACGTAAAGGACAGGTCATTTGCAATATCTGATATGGATGCTCCTTCGTCTCCATATTTGCCGATGACCTCCAACAGATGCAGCTCGCTTATGGTAAGATTTAAATGAGTATTCTTCTTTACCTTCCATTCCTCCACCTGTTGCAGGACATCGTAGGTGTCAATCAGTAGATTGTTTAGTTTCATCGAAAATTCGTTCACTTCCATAGCCCTCACTTCAATTTAATTAGTTAGTTTATCTAATTATATATATTATTCTGAAGATGTCAATATGTTTACTGAATAAAAATTATTTTTTCAGTAATCCATAAGATAAATAGTACTCGCCTTCATGTATTATTATTGCCTCCGTTTCCGCTTTCAGTTCTTTGTGCATTGCTATAAGTTCGTCAGGTGCAATATTTTCAAAATACATGGTACTAATATGAATACAGCTATCAATATTGTCTCTATGCAGATACTTTCTGAAGCTGGACCATTCGTAATCAGAAAGCTGCTCAATGTCCAATTTTGACTTTTTATGTATTTCCACTACTGCTTTTATTAACTCATCCTCGTTATTTATGGGTATGGAATAATATTTGCAACCAAAGATTCTTCCATGTCTTTTTTTGCCAAAATATTTTAAGGACCTTTTATTGAAATTCATTGTATATCTTCCAATTGCATATTGCATAAAATCAGATATGTCTTTAAAGCTACCTCTTTTCGGCCTGATTAACATATCGTATCTATGCCTGATAAGGCAGAAGGCAAATATGTCTATATAGTATTTTTCCGCATAATAGTTTACAAGCTCACAGAAGGATTGAATATCTTTTTTGTCTCTGAATATGGTGGTTTTGTCAACACCATAGTTGTATACATGGTATGTTTGATAATATGTGCTTTCTTTTCTTCTCAATTTATACCTCCAGAAAAATATTTAGTATTAAAAAAGGAACTGCTCGTTCAAACAGTTCCTAGAATGAAAATAAGACCATCAGTTACTACTCCGCACTTTTAACTTCGTTTTCGCTTGCCATTCCATAATACTTGTACCCGTTAAGCTCTTTAGGTAGTCTTACAACTATTTCAAAATATGTATCCCTGTCAAATTGTGCTGTTTTTGCATTAATGCCAAGCTGTTTGAAAACTGCAACACTTTTCTTTATGCCCGAGATGAAGGAATCAATCTCGTTTAACGCATCCTTGACGCCAGGATGTTTTTCCTGCACCTTGCTGGCTCCTTTTCCCTGGGAAAAGTAACTATCGCTCTTCTTATCACCCTTCGCAGCTTCCAGTGTCTTGGAAATTAACAACTCCGTCTCGGCTACCGAAAACGCCCTGTCTGTAACTATCTTCAATACTTTCAGCTGAAGCTGTTCATTCGGCAGTCTGAGAAGAGCCCTTGCATGTCTCTCAGTAAGGCCGTGTTCGCTTAAAACCTTAACCACATTCGGAGAAAGCCTCAAAAGCCTTATCTTATTGGCTATTGCAGACTGACTTTTTCCAACTCTTCTTGCCACTTCTTCCTGTGTCATTCCATGCTCAACTATTAATCTATTGTATGCTTCAGCTAGTTCCATGTAATCAAGATCTTCTCGTTGAATGTTTTCCACAATTGCATGTATTGCTGCCTCGTTGTCATTAATACTTAATACAATCGCAGGAATATCTGTTTTTCCTGCTATTAGAGATGCCCTGTACCTTCTTTCGCCAGATATAATCTCATAATAACCATCGCCCATATCCCTGACAAGAATAGGCTGAAGAACTCCAAACTCCCTAATTGACTCAGACAATTCATTCAAGGACAAAGTTTGAAAAATCTTTCGCGGTTGAAAAGGACTACATCTGAGACGATCAAGAGGTATTCGAACTACATTTTCCTGGTAATCCTTCTTTTGTTCAACGCTCTTTCTCAAGTCTCTCAGTCTCACAAAATCACTTCTTCTTTCAGTTTTTGTATAGTATTTTTCATTATACTTGTCCACATATATTTTTCAACACTACACAAAAGTGAGAAACTTGATTTTTTCGACATTTTCGACATGCTTCGACAAAAATACCTATCAAATAAGAGGCTTTTTTGTCGGTACACCAGGTTTTCTTGGATAATTTGTCGAAGTCTTTTTATCCTTTTTGAAAATATATATTATTCTTTGTATAACTTCATCGTCTTTTTCCAGCTCAAGAAATTCCTTTTTATAAAATATTCCACCCAGTACTTCCAACGCTTTTTCGTAGTTATCCTCTTCTTTTGCCCCCTTCATGGCCAGAAAATAACCGTTAACCTTTACAAGTGGAATACAGTACTCAAGCAGTACAGGCATTTGTGCAACAGCCCTGGCTGTAGCAAAATCATACCTTTCCCTATGTTCTTTATTCTTTCCTATCTCTTCAGCTCTGGCATGAATGGCATTAATATCCTTGAGGCCAAGCTCGTCCACCACATCATTTAAAAAAGCCACCCTTTTTATCAAGGAGTCCACAAGGGTAATTTTCAAATCCGGGCAAACTATTTTCAGAGGTATGCCGGGAAAACCTGCACCCGTACCTATGTCAACAAGGCTTTTACCCTTAAGCTCCTGTATATATGGATACAAGGTAAGAGAATCAAGAAAGTGCTTCACTGCAATATCCTCATCTTCAGTAATAGCAGTAAGATTTACAACCTTGTTTCTTTCCTTAAGCATCGAAGAATAGGAGCGAAACATCGTCACCTGTTCATCCGACAGTTGTATACCAAACCTTTTTGCACCTTCGTAAAGCATCTCAACAGCCTTTTTATTCATTATTTTTCCTTCCTTCTTGTCAGATAGATATACAAAGCGGTAATATCCGCAGGAGATACTCCCAGTATCCTGCTTGCCTGTCCGATGGAGGCAGGCCTTACTTTACTTAGCTTCTCTCTTGCCTCCATGCTTAGATTGCTGATTTCATCGTAATCAATGTCTTCAGGTAGAAGTTTCTTCTCCAGCTTTTTGAACTGCTCCACCTGCTGAAGCTGAAGCTTTATATATCCTGAGTATTTGACGTTGATACACACCTGTTCTATTACGCTTTTAGGTAGATACTTTCTTTCGTAATCAAGACCCTTGTCTTTTAAGTTGAGTTCCTCAATTGCCAACACATCTTCATAGTCAACTTCAGGTCTTTTCAAAAGATCTTCCAACGAAGCACCGCTTTTCAAAGGAGTTGACCCTATTTTCTCCATATACTCTATTACACTTGGGGTAGGAGATACATGTGTCTTTGACAACCTGTCAAGTTCTACTTTTACAAGCCTGTATTTTTCCTTAAAGTTAGCATATCTTTCTTCAGATATCAGTCCGACTTTGTATCCTTTCTCAGTAAGTCTTTCATCCGCATTATCCTGCCTTAACAGAAGCCTGTATTCACTTGCTGATGTCATCATTCTGTAAGGCTCCCTTGTGCCTCTTGTTACCAGGTCATCTATGAGTACACCTATATATGCTTCGGATCTGTCAATAAAAAGAGGGTCCTTTCCCTGAAGCTTCAAGGCACAGTTTATGCCCGCAACAAGACCTTGGGCGGCAGCTTCCTCATAACCTGATGAACCGTTTATCTGTCCGGCAAAATACAGTCCATCCACGAACCTGCTCTCAAGAGTCAGTTTCAAAACCCTTGCATCTATTGCATCATATTCTATTGCATATGCAGGCCTCATAACGGAAACATTCTCAAGACCTTCAACACTTCTCATAAACTCAATCTGTACATCCTCAGGAAGGCTTGAAGACATGCCCTGAAGATACATCTCTTCCGTATCGGCACCCATTGGCTCAACAAAAACCTGATGCCTGTCCTTGTCTGAAAACCTAACCATCTTATCTTCCAATGAAGGACAATACCTAGGACCAATTCCTTCAATAGATCCGTTGTACATTGGAGACCGGTGTATATTTTCAAGTATTATTTCCTTTGTCTTTATATTAGTATGGGTAAGCCAGCAGGGTATCTGGTCTATTTCCAATTCTTCGGTCTCGAAAGAGAAGGGGACTGCCTCCTCATCTCCGGGCTGGGGAACCATGTTGGAAAAGTCTATGCTCCTTCTATTTACCCTGGCAGGAGTACCTGTTTTAAGTCTTATCAATTTAAATCCCAGATTTGTTAAAGTATCAGACAATCGAATGGATGGAAACAGTCCGTCAGGCCCGCTCTGGAAACTGACATCACCAATTATTATTCTTCCATTCAAAAAAGTACCCGTGCATACAATGGCAGACTTGCATTTGTAGACAGCACCGGTATGAGTCACCACATGGGTAACCTTCCTTACTCCATCTTCCTCAACAGTTTCCATATCAACAATTTCAGCCTGTTTCAGATCAAGGTTTTCCTGTAGTTCCAGAACATGCTTCATTTCCTGCTGATACTTTCTCCTGTCTATCTGAGCTCTTAAAGACTGTACAGCAGGTCCTTTTCCCTTGTTGAGCATCCTTATCTGAATTGCTGATTTATCTACAATTTTGGCCATAACGCCACCTAAGGCATCAATCTCTCTAACCAGCTGACCCTTTGCAGAGCCACCAATACTGGGATTGCATGCCATGTTGGCTACACTGTCCAGATTCATTGCAAATATTACGGTTTTAACGCCAAGTTTAGCACAAGCCAAGGCAGCCTCGCAACCTGCATGGCCTGCTCCAATAACTGCGACATCATATTCTCCAGCTATAAATCTCAATTTTGTTCCCTTCCTATTTACCAAGACAAAATCTCGAAAAAATGTTGTTCAATACTTCTTCGTTTACCGAAGCCCCTGTAATCTCTCCTAAAGTATTCACGCCATTCCATATGTCAAAGGCTATAATATCCAGAGGCATTCCAGTGTTGTAGTTTTCAACGGCTTTCTTTAGTGATGCAAGGCTTGTGTCTATAAGGGTTTTGTGTCTTGCGTTTGTAATTATGTTTTCAGTGTTTATTCCAATTTTCTCTTCAGAAAAATACTTTTTTATCCTGTCGAAAACTTCTTTTACGCCTATGTCTTCTGTAAGTGATGTTTCAATAACGTCGTAATTCTTTAATTTTCTTCCAAGTTCTTCGAGGTAATTCGTTTCAATGTCAATTTTGTTGAGTATTACTATGAGCGGTTTCTTTATGGACAGTATCTTTTCTTCAATATCAGGTTCGGTACTGTCTATCATGTATATTACAATATCTGCTTCTTCTATCTTTTCTTCTGCCCTTTTAACTCCTATTTGTTCTATTACATCTTCTGTTTCCCTGATACCGGCGGTATCAGTTAAAATAACAGGTATTCCGTCAATTTCAATATATTCTTCAATCGTATCCCTAGTGGTTCCAGGTATGGAAGATACTATTGCCCTGTTGTATCCTGTAAGTGCGTTCATAAGGGACGATTTGCCTACGTTTGGTTTTCCTGCAATAGTTATCTTCAGGCCTTCCCTTATCAATCTTCCCTGTCTGTAGCTTTTAGACAGATCCTCAAGTTCAATAATAACACTATTCAGGGTTTTCATTGTTACATCTGCAGTAACGAGTTCAGATTCGTATTCCGGATAATCTATATTTACTTCAATTTCAGCAAGCACCGAGACCAGCCCCTGTCTGATTCTCTCTATCTGTTTTGACAATCTTCCACCAAGCTGATCTATTGCTGCTTTTCTAGCCTCTTCGGTATGAGAATTTATTAGGTCCATGACAGCTTCCGCTTCGGACAAGTCTATTCTACCGTTCAAAAATGCACGCTTTGTAAACTCACCCGGCTCGGCACTTCTTGCTCCCATGCGGAATACCAGCTCCAGAACCCTTCTTAATACTGCATAGCTGCCATGACAGTTTATCTCTATAACATCTTCCTTGGTATATGTGTTAGGAGCATCCATTCTCGTCAGCATACATTCGTCAAGAATCTCGCCGCTTTCCGGATCCCTGATAAATCCATACTTTATGGTGTGGGTTGGCATGTTTAGAACAAAGTCCCCTAAACGACCATAAGCCATGCAAAATATCCTGTTTGCAATGGCTACTGATTCCTTCCCACTTATTCTTATTATGCCGATTCCGCCTCTTCCGGGCGGTGTTGAAATTGCTGCTATTGTGTCTTCAACATAGTTCATTAGTATCTCTTTCTATATGAACCTCTGTATTTGTTGTTGCGAAGATTTGCATTAGGTTTCAATCTAACTGTTACACACCTGTTTGGCTCTTCTCCCTGACTTACGGTCTCTACATATTCATGATTCTGCAGTTCAGTGTGGATTATTCTTCTTTCATATGCCTGCATAGGATCAAGAGAAACAGGTCTTCTGTATCTGACAACTTTTGCTGCGGTTCTGTTTGCAAGGCTTCTTAGATTTTCTTCTTTCTTCTTTCTGTAATCTTCCACGTCAACAATAACACGTCTGTAATTTTCCTTTTCCTTGTTGATAATCAGGTTGGAGAGATAATTAAGCGCCTGGAGAGTGTCTCCATGCCTGCCTATAAGGAATGCAACATCCTCGCCATAGATGTCAGCCCTCAATGCATCTTCGTTATTCTCAATATTCAATCTTACCTCAACGTCCATTGTATCCACAACAATACCTAAAAACTCTCTCAATACCTTACTATCCGGTTTGTTTTCCGTAACTCTGACTCTAGCTTCCTTGCCTCCAAACAAACCCAATACTGCTTTTGAACCTTCATCAAGAATATCTACTTCCGCATCTTCAAGGTCAATATTGAGTTCCGCCAAAGCCGCATTAATGGCTTCGTCTACTGTACGTCCGCTTTTTTCAACACTCTTTGCCATTATACATTACCTTCTTTCTTTTTTTGAAAAACTTTCTTAGTTATATAATTCTGTCCTATTCCAAGTACATTGCCTATTATCCAGTACAGACCTACACCTGCAGGAACATTGAATGTAATGAGCAATGATATTATCGGCATGATTTTGGTCATCGTTTCCAAAGGATTAGATGCTTTCTCTTTTTCGTCTTCCTTCTTTTTCTTATTAGCGCTGTTTGCTGTTGTGGTCTTTTGTATAAGATATGACGTTAGTGCGGATATAATTGGTATCAAAAGCAAGGGCAAATAAACCTTTGGATCTGAAAACAACTTTGACAGGGATGGCGTCATACCAAGGTCAAATATCTTCAAGAACTTCATGTTCAGGAGCTGTCCTCCGGTAATGTGTTCCGACACTTCCGCCAGCTTGTCCGTATTCTTTAGGAAAAAGTCATTGATTACTATTTCGCTTACAGCTTTACTTTTTGATATGTTCTGGGCATTTGCCACAAATTTTTGAAGTGCGGTTATTGCGGTAATGGAAACACCGGATATATAGGTCAATGGCTGGGTTACTATGCGATACAACGAAATAATAAGTGGGAATTGAATCAACGTAGGCAAGCAACCTGCCATGGGATTTATGTTATACTTTTGGTATAACTTCATCTGCTCCTCATTTAATTTTTCCTTGTCATTTTTGTACAGTCGTCTTAGTTCTTCTATTTCTGGTTGGAGTTCCTGATTTCTGAGCAATGACTTTTGCTGTTTCAAGTTAAGGGGAAAAAGCAATATTCTTACGAATATTGTGAAATATATCAAAGTAAGCCCATAGCTTTGAAAGGCAATTGTGTCATATATCAGTTTCATTAGTACTCCGAACGGCTTGATTATAAAATTCAAGTTATGCTACACTTCCTTTTACTTATTTTACAGGGTCATATCCTCCTTTGTTAAAAGGATTGCACCTTAAAATTCTCCAAATTGACATCACAAGTCCTTTTACAGCGCCATGTTTTTCTATTGCTTCAATTGCATACGATGAACATGTAGGATAAAACCTGCAGCAAGGTCTTTTCAAAGGTGACAAATATTTTTTATATATGCCGATGATCCAAATTAATACCCTTTTCAGCTTAATCACTTTCTTCTTTTTTGAAAATTCCCAGTTTCATACCAAGCTTCTTGAATTCGCTATCTATATCATGAAACGACGGCAAAGAAACGGCCTTTAGTCTGTTGTTTGGTGTTTTTGCTGCCCGGACGGTCGACTTTACCAAAATTACTATGTCGTATCCTGTCAATATGCTGTCTTCACTCAATCTGTAACTTTCGCGAATTAGTCTTTTGACTCTGTTTCTTTGTACAGCAATGCCAACTTTCTTGCTGATGGAGATGCCCACTCTGTTGTATGAAAAACCGTTTTCCAATGCATACACCACAATATGTTTTCCTGCCTTGTACTTGCCCTTTTTAAAGACTCTTGAGAACTCTCTGTTTGTTTTAAGCGAAACCATGTTTTTCATAAACATCTATCTCCAAACACCGCTGCGTAAAACCCTTGATTTTACGCAGACAGAATTTTTCTTCCCTTTCTTCTTCTAGCTTTCAGGACCTTTCTTCCGCCTCTTGTTTTCATTCTTGCTCTGAATCCATGAAGTTTGCTTCTCTTTCTTTTCTTTGGCTGATATGTTCTAAGCATTTCTACATCACCTCCAACGTGTATTCTAATTGGATCCATAAATACATCCAAATCAGCGTTATTATATATAAAGTTTTTAATTCTGTCAATAAAACTGTTTGCCTTCGCAGAACGTAGGAGAGACAAAAATATGGGTATCAAATTTAATTGTGAATTATTTTCATGATTGTTTCTATATACAGTATTTAATAATGCACTTTACCACAAAACATTGAAATCATGCATATTTATGACAGCATTCAGTCTCTTTCTGCTTTTAAAATTCTGTTGCACTCGGTATGTTTATTTGTTATATTATTTATACGTTCTTATCAGAACAGTTCATGATTATACATAAGATAAAATTATCAGATTACTAATGAGAAATAGAACGTTATAAGGTTAATGTGTGCTTCAATAGACAAGTACACAAGTATTTTTTTGACTCAAAATGAATTATTGATACATAAGATGGAGGAATATTAATGACAGATTCTTTAGAAAGCATATGGAAAAAATGCCTGAATACGTTAAGTGCGGACATACAGCCAACATTGTTCAATGCGTATATTATGAGTATAACTCCATTGGAAATAACAGAGGACATAATAGCCTTTGAAGTTCCAGAAGCATTCCTGTTAAACACAATAGAAAACAAGTTTTATCCACAGATTAGAAATGCAATTACTTTGCACACAGGCAAAGAATATAGATTGCATTTTTATTTGCCCGATCAATACAAGAAAAAGGAGCAGGAAAACAAGCAAATAATACCAAGGTTCAACTCCCATCTGAATGGCAGATATACCTTTGATTCTTTTATAACAGGCAACAGTAACCGTATGGCTTATGCTGCCGCCGTTGCCATATCATCAAGTCCAGGCAAGGCATATAATCCATTGTTTATATATGGACAATCCGGGCTTGGCAAAACCCATCTTATGCATGCAATTGGAAACGAGATATTAAACAAAGATCCTAACCAAAAGGTGCTGTATGTCACATCTGAGACATTTACAAACGAATTTATTGAGGCGCTCGAACAAAAAAAGAATGATGAGTTTAGAAACAAGTATAGAAAGATTGACGTACTTCTGATTGACGATATTCAGTTCATATCAAGACGTGAAAGAACACAGGAAGAGTTTTTCTATACATTCAACTCTCTCTACAGCGATGGCAAACAGATTGTTGTGTCGAGTGACAGACCGATTAATGAGATAAGCATACTTGAAGACCGTTTGCGTACAAGATTTGCCTGGGGACTCATAGCCGACATACAGGCACCTGACTTTGAGACAAAGGTGGCCATTTTGAAAAGAAAAGCCGATGAAAACAATATTATTGTCGAGAAAAACATTTTGGAACATATTGCATTCCAAACAGGAGACAACATAAGAGAACTGGAAGGTATAATCAACCACCTGACAATATCCTCCTCACAAGGAAGAAAAATAGATTTGAACCTGGCAAGAGAAGCATTAAGACACTTACAGAAAACTGAAACAAAGGAAATTACCCCAAAGGTTATTATAGATGTGGTTTCAAGGTATTATAATCTCACTGTTGAGGACATACTGTCAAAGAAGAGAAACAAGGAAATAGCTTTTCCAAGACAGATAGCAATGTATTTGTGCCGTGAACTTTCCAATCTGTCTTTTCCTGAAATAGGAGAAGCCTTCGGAGGAAAAAACCATACAACAGTTATGTATGCTCACGAACAGATAACAAAAAAGTGTGAAGAGAGTTTTGATCTTAGAGACACGATAGAGGAAATAAAAAAGTCAATTGTCTGCTGATTTCAACCTTATCCACAAGTTATCAACAGAAATCTGTTGATAAGTGCACAACTTCCTGTGGATAACTTGTGGATAGATTCATTCAAAAAACTTCTGTTGATAAGCTGTGTATAAAAACATGAGTTATCCCCAAGTTATTGACAGTTGTTTCACAGACAAAAAAATGATATATATAATAGTAGGAAAAATACTTATCCACATTTTGCACAACCCCTACTACTAATACTACTAAAAAGAAATATATATAATAATACATACAGGGAGGATGCCATATGAAATTCACATGCAATAGAGACAATTTGGTAGAAGCTATTAACGTAGTGCAGAGAGCTATATCAGGAAAAACAACCATGCCTATACTAGAAGGCATATTGATAGAAGTTATAGAAGAACTTAAGATGACTGCTAATGACCTGGATCTTGGTATAACTTATGAAATACCTGCAATAATAGAAGAAGTGGGTTCTGTACTTGTTTCTTCAAAGACATTTGGAGATATTGTAAGGAAACTGCCCGATATATACGTTACAATAGAAACTTCTGAGGCTAACAATCTTGTCATTATAACCAGTGGAAAGGCTAGATTTGAAATATCCATGATGGATATAGATGAATACCCACAGGTCAACTTCATTGACGAAGAGGAATCGGTAACTTTTGAAAATGAAATTCTTAGAAGTCTCATAAAGCAAAGTATATTTGCAACAGCGGATGATGATTCCAAGCCAATGTTTAAGGGCGTTTTCATTGACAAGGAAGGAAAGACAGTAAATTTTGTCGCTCTTTGTAACAGCAAGATGGCTATAAAGCACACTTCCATGGAAAACGAAAAAGAGTTCAAGATCCTTGTGCCAACCAGGATACTCAACGAGGTATACAAGGTACTGCAGATTACGAATGAAAACATGTCCATGGCCTGGTCTAAAACACAGGTGATGTTTTACAACAGCCATTTTAAAATAATATCCCGATTGATAAATAGCGAGTACTTGAAGTACAGGGATTTAATTCCTAGAGAGGATAAACTGCGTGTTGTAGTATCAACAAAAGATTTTCTTCATGCAATTGAGCGTTCCGCTCTTGTTATGCAGGACAGTTCCAAGTATCCAATGGTGCTGACTACAGACATGGACGAAATAGTAATATCGGCTAAGGCAGAAAGAGGGCACTCGGAAGAAAGGCTTCCTGCCCAAGTAAACGGGTCAAGCTTAACAATAGGGTTTAACACTTCAAATTTTATTGACTGCCTTAAGGTAATTGACGATGAAACCATATCCCTGCACTTTACAACCAGTTTGGGACCATGTATTGTAAGAGGCGAGGAGTATGACGATTATGTATTTCTGGTAATGCCAGTGAGATTGAAATTGTAATTAGAATAAGAGGTTTTGATAATTTATGGGCGAAACTAAAATACTGATTAATACCGAATACATCAAACTAGATCAGTTTTTAAAATGGTGTGGTATCGCCGATACAGGCGGTACTGCACGTGAAATTATTACTGGTGAGGATGTTTACGTTAATGGCGAAATAGAAACAAGAAGAGGAAGGAAGCTAAGACCTGGGGACAGGGTTGATATTTTTGGTCGAACCTTTGTTGTTTCTGCAAGCGGTGAAGACATTGATAGTTGATTCTATAAGATTGGAAAATTTCCGAAACTATAAAGATATTGAATTGAATTTTTGTGATGGAATTAATATCTTTCAGGGTTTGAACGGACAGGGTAAGACGAATCTTCTGGAATCCATATACATCTGTTCCGTTGGCAAATCTTTTAGAACATCGAAAGATATTGAGATGATAAATCATGAAAAGGAATATTTTACTGTGAATGTCGGTATTAAGAATGATGCAACCGACAAAATTTTTATCAGATATGACAGACAGAAGCAGAAAGCTATAGCTGTCAATGGCATATTTTTACGAAAATCTGGACAGCTTATGGGTGCGCTTTTATGTGTCCTTTTTTGTCCTGAGGACTTGCTGATTCTTTCAGATGGCCCTTCAAGACGAAGAAGATTTCTTGATATAGCTATAAGCCAGTTGAATCCTCTTTACTATTACAACCTGCAACAGTATACAAAACTGACAGCTCAAAAGAACGTGCAGCTGAAGCAGATAAAGAAAAACCCAAAACAGAAGGATGTCCTTTTTGTCTGGAATGAACAGATTGCTGAATATGGCTCTAAAATAATTGCTGAAAGAATAAAGTTTATAGATGTATTGAAAGACCTTGCCAATGAAAGCCATGCATACATTTCTGAGTATAAGGAGCAACTTGTCTTGGAGTATGAGAATACAATAGAGCTTAATGAATACGATGAAAGGCACATTAAAGAAACTTACATAAAAACACTGGAAAAGATAATGCAGAGGGAAATAGAAAGGGAAGTTAGCCTTATTGGCCCTCACAGAGATGATATAAGTTTCAGGCTTAATGACCTGGAACTAAAAAAATATGGCTCTCAAGGGCAGAAGAGAACGGCTGTATTGTCTTTAAAGATTGCAGAGATTGAAATAATGAAAAAAAACACAGGAAGAATTCCTATTCTTTTACTTGATGACGTTATGTCAGAACTCGACAAAAAGAGACAGGAGGCTTTGCTGTCTTATGTAAAAGGAGTTCAGACATTCATTACTTGTGTCGATTCTGAGTCTTTCGATCAGCTGAAAGACACCCAAAACTACATTTTCAACATATCAGACGGAGCGGTTTCAAAGCTTTAGTTAATTGCAATTATGTCCCATTCATGCTATAATATATATACTCAAATATCTTTATATTTGTTTATTAATTACCCAGAGGTGGAACTTTGTTTATTCATATCGGCGATAACATTATTATCCCTGTAGATGAGATAGTTGGAATCTTTGACTTGGAAGGTACAACTATAACCGGAATTACCAGGGATTTTTTAAAGGTTGCTGAAGAAGAAGGCTTCGTAATAGCAACATCATCCAGAATGCCGAAATCTTTTGTAATAACAGTGAGGAATAACCAAAATCTGATTTATCTTTCATCCTTGTCTGTAAATACACTAAAAAAAAGGGTGAAGAAATGGTTGGATATGTTGAATAACAAAACAGTAAGATTAGTAAGGGGAAGTTAGTTTATGGCGGAAAACATTAATACAAACCGGTATGATGAAAATGACATACAGGTACTTGAAGGTCTCGAAGCTGTTCGAAAAAGACCCAGTATGTATATTGGAAGTACTTCAATTAGAGGTCTTCATCATCTGGTATTTGAAATTGTTGACAACAGTATAGATGAGTCACTGGCTGGTAGATGCGACACAATAAAAATAACAATTAATTCGGATAATTCCGTAACAGTATCAGACAACGGTGCTGGTATTCCTGTAGGTATTCACAAACAGAGGGGGATACCTACTGTTGAAGTTGTCCATACTGTATTGCATGCTGGTGGAAAGTTTGGAGGCGGCAGCTACAAAGTATCAGGTGGTTTGCATGGCGTAGGTGCTTCAGTTGTTAATGCACTATCCGAGTTTATGGAAGTAGAGATAAAGAGGGAAGGTCATATCTACTACCAGAGATATGAGAGAGGCAAGGTAATGTGTCCGTTAAAAGTAATTGGAGAGACAACGGAGACTGGTACAACATCCACATTTAAACCTGACCACTTGATATTTGAAACAATTGAGTTTGATAAAAATATTTTGCTTGCTCGTTTTAGGGAAATGGCATTTTTAAATGCGGGCATAAAGATAATACTGAAAGACAACAGACTTGAGGAGCCTTATGAGACAGTTTTGCATTATGAGGGAGGTATCAAGTCTTTTGTAGAATACCTTAACAGAAAAGAAACCGTCTTGAACAATCCTCCTATATACATTTCTGGAGAGAAAGAGGACGCTATTGCTGAAATAGCAATTCAGTACAATGATAACTACGTAGAAAACATATACAGCTATGCAAACAACATAAACACCCAGGAAGGTGGAACTCACCTTACAGGCTTCAAATCTGCACTGACTAAAGTTTTCAACGATTATGGACGTAAACACAACCTGCTTAAGGACAGTGAAAAGAATCTGGCAGGTGAGGATATAAGGGAAGGCATGACGGCAATTATTAGTGTCAAGCTTAAAGAACCCCAATTTGAGGGACAGACCAAACAGAAGCTTGGCAACAGTGAAATAAGGGGATTCGTTGAGAGTATTGTAAATGAAAAATTGGCCGCATATCTTGAAGAAAATCCTCAGGTTGCGAAAGCTATTTTTGACAAGTGTCTTACAGCTCAAAGAGCCAGAGAAGCTGCAAAAAGGGCCAGGGAACTTACAAGACGTAAAAATGCACTCGAGAGTTTTTCACTACCTGGCAAACTGGCAGACTGTACTGAAAAGGATCCTACTTTATGCGAGCTTTTCATAGTGGAGGGTGACTCTGCTGGTGGTTCCGCCAAACAGGGAAGAGAAAGAGAATTTCAAGCAATTCTTCCTTTATGGGGAAAAATGCTAAATGTGGAAAAATCTAGAATAGATAAAGTATATAACAACGACAAGCTTCTGCCTGTAATACTTTCAATAGGAGCAAATGTTGGTCCTGATTTTGATGTTGAAAAAGTAAGATATCATAAAGTTATTATAATGGCGGACGCTGATGTGGACGGTTCACACATTCGCATGCTTTTGCTTACATTCTTCTATAGATATATGAAGCCTCTTATTGAGAAAGGTTATTTGTATATAGCACAACCACCTTTGTACAAGGTTTCGAAGGGCAAGGAAGAGTTCTATGCGTTTGATGACAAGGACCTTGAAAAACGTATATCAGAAAGAGGATGGACAAAAAACGATAAGAACATAGTTATACAGCGTTTTAAGGGTCTTGGTGAGATGGACCATGATGAACTTTGGGAAACTACAATGAATCCTGAAACCAGAACTCTTCTTCAAGTGGATTTGATAAATGCTGCTACAGCTAATGAGATTTTCTCAGATCTTATGGGTGAAAAAGTTGAGCCAAGAAGAGAGTTTATTTATGAAAACGCAAAATATGCTACCAATCTTGACTTCTAGCTAACTTAAAGGAATGCACCCCCTATTGTTTCACGTGAAACAATAGGGGGTTTTGTTTTACAAAATGTTTCACGTGAAACATTTTAACCAATATTTTTATCAATTCCATTGAAAGTGTATATGTGATATGATATAATTTTCCTACAAGAAAAGAAAGGAAGTACAAAATGGCAAAAGTTATCGCTGTTGCAAATCAAAAAGGTGGAGTTGGAAAAACAACTACAGCAATCAATTTGAGTTCTTGCGTGGCATACAGGGGAAAAAGAGTCCTTCTTATTGACCTGGATCCCCAGGGCAACACTACTACTGGTTTGGGAATTAATAAAAGGAATTTGGATAAGTCCATCTACGACGTAATTATTAATGAAGAAAACATAGAAAATGTACTGCTTGACACCCATCAAAACACTCTTAATCTTTGTCCATCCAGTATGAAACTGGCAGGTGCCGAAGTTGAGCTGGTAAGTGTAATATCAAGAGAAACAAGGTTGAAATATGCATTGGAAGATGTAGAGGATATTTTTGATTTTATATTTATAGATTGTCCTCCATCGCTCGGTCTTTTAACAATAAACGCATTGACTGCATCACAAACTGTGTTGGTGCCTATTCAGTGCGAATACTATGCCCTTGAAGGTCTTACCCAGTTGATGGATACAGTAAAACTGGTTCAGAAGAGACTGAACAGAGATTTGGAAGTAGAAGGCGTTGTTTTGACAATGTTTGATGCGAGAACAAATTTATCCATAGAGGTTGTGGATGAAGTGCGCAAACATTTCAAAGACAAGGTATATGGAACAATTATACCTCGTAATGTTAAACTAAGCGAAGCTCCTAGCTATGGCTTGCCAATAGTATTGTACGATGAAAAATCTAAGGGAGCTCAAGCTTATCTGGAACTGGCCGATGAATTTATAGCTTTAGCATAAAAGAAAGTGAGGTAACGACGTGTCAAGAAGGAAAACAGGATTGGGAAAAGGGATTGATGCTTTAATACCATCAGGTCACGAAGAATTATCAGACAGTGTTATAGAAATAGATATACATGATATTGAACCTGGTGATGCTCAACCAAGAAAAAGTTTTGATGAGGAAAAAATAGCTCAACTTGCACAGTCCATCAAAGAACATGGAATAATACAACCGCTTATTGTTATGAAGGAAGGTTCGGTTTATAAAATTATTGCCGGTGAAAGAAGATGGAGAGCTGCAAGGTTAGCAGGGCTTAAAAAGGTTCCTGCTATTGAAAGAAGCGCTACACCACAGGAAGTTATGGAGCTTGCCCTTATAGAAAACATTCAGCGCGAGGATCTGAACCCAATTGAAGAAGCAGAAGCTTATTCCAGGCTTATGACAGAGCACAATATAACTCAAGAAAGATTATCTGAGATAATTGGAAAAAGTAGATCTGCCATTGCAAACACAATAAGATTGCTGAATTTTAATGATCAAATAAGGGAAATGATAATAAATGAGGAAATTACAGCTGGACATGCACGTGCAATTCTAGCTTTGGAGAGTGAAGACGAGAGAGTCAGAGTTGCAAGAGAAGTTGTTGATAAAGGATATAACGTGAGGCAGACTGAAGACCTTGTTAAGAAACTACTACAAGAGAAAGCGAAGAAGAAGGAAAATAAGGATATCACGGATGAAAATAATACATTTTCGCAGGTAGAGATTAAACATATCCAAAACATGCTTAGATCAGTATTGGGGACTAAGGTAAAAATGGATGAGGCAAAGGGAAGAGGGAAGATTATTATAGAATACTATTCACCTGACGAAAGAGAAAGACTTATAGACTATCTGACAAAAGGATAAATGTTTCACGTGAAACAAAGAGAAAAGGAGAGAAGTTATGATAACAGGAAACATAAATATGGACATAATCTTTGGAGTGCTTTTTTTACTTATATTAATAAACACTATACTAGTGGTTGTGCTTTTTAAGAAGCTGTCGCACATAAGGAAGTCGCAGAAAGTACTTAATGAGTTGTTTTCGGGTGAATCAGTCGAGGAGCTTTTGTATAAGGTCCTTGAACAGCAAGAAATTATATCAAATGAAGCACTGGATATAAAGAAACAGATACTTCAACTTGAAAACAAACAAAAATATTGTTTTGACAGAATCAGTCTTGTTAGATACAGAGGTACTCAGGAAGATGGTGCCAAGTTAAGTTATTCCATAGGAATAAGCAATGAAAATGAAGATGGACTTATAATTACAGGCATTCATTTCAGAAATGGTGTTAACTTGTATTTCAAACATGTTAAAGAAGGCATGCCGGACATAGAATTGTCAGAAGAAGAAAAGAAAGTATTAGCAAGGACCAAAGTCAACGAGGTGTACTCCGAGTGATGGATTTTAACATCAAGTCCTTGACAATTTAAAAAATAAATGATATTATAATCAAGTCAAAAAAATAAAGTGGAAAGATGGTCGAGCTGGTTTAAGGCACCGGTCTTGAAAACCGGCGTAGGTGCAAGCCTACCGTGGGTTCGAATCCCACTCTTTCCGCCAAACTTAGTCTGGAAAGTCAGTAAGAAAGATTTCCAGACTTTTTTTATATAAAATTAGACAACTCAAATAAATTGATGTAAAATATGGCTATCAATGAGAAAACCGTTCTAGCTGCGTGACTTGTATCACATATTATTTATCCATATTGGTTAATAATAGTAGTATATAAAAAATAAAAGAAAAGTCGAGGTATCAAATTATGAGTGAACAAATCAACAACAGACAGTACAGACAGAACGTAATCAAGGAATTGATAAGGGAACTGCATGAAGGAAAAACTGTGGACGAAGTAAAACACAAGTTTGAACAGGCATTTGCAGGAGTTTCGGCTACAGAAATATCGGAAGCGGAACAGGCATTAATCAATGAAGGATTGCCGGTAGAAGAAGTACAGAGATTATGTGATGTCCATGCGGCTGTATTCAAAGGCTCAATTGAAGAAATTCATGCAAGCATTGATGTATCAGAGATTCCAGGCCATCCAGCCAATGTTCTTAAAGTTGAGAATATGTATATTGACGTGTTGATAGACAGTAAACTGATGCCAGTACTAGTCAACAAGTCAGATCCAAATTTTAGAAAAAACCTTGATGAAGCACTAAAGGAGTTGTATCAGGTAGATATTCATTACGCAAAGAAGGAAAATCTGCTTTTCCCATATCTTGAAAAGTACGGAGTAACAGCTCCTCCGCAGGTAATGTGGGGTGTGGATGATGAAATTAGGGATGAAATAAAGGATTTGAGAAGAGAAATTCAGTCAGACAAGTCAGATGTAGAAGATATTGTCGAAAGAGGAATGGAACTTGCTGAAAAAATAAAGGACATGATATTCAAGGAAGAAAATATACTGCTTCCAATGCTCGTAGACATGCTCACCGAGGATGAGTGGAAGCAAATAAATGAGGACAGCTTTGAATATGGAAATCTGGTTGATAATATTCCTGAATGGAATCCTACTGGGGAACGAAAAAAAGTATTGAAAGCAGAGGAATCGGAACCAGATTCAGTGACACTTTCAACTGGTGTTCTTAAAAAGAATGAACTTGAAGCATTATTAAATGCACTCCCATTTGATATCACATTTGTTGACAAAAATGGTCTTGTAAAGTACTTCTCACAGAGTGCCGAGAGAATCTTTGCAAGAACAACCACTGTACTGGGAAGACATGTTACTAACTGCCATCCACCTACATCCGTCCATGTAGTCACTCAAATTGTTGAAGATTTGGAATCAGGAAAGAAAGATCATGAGGATTTTTGGATAAGAATGGGGGACAAATATGTATTTATCAGGTACTTTGCAGTTCGAGATAATGATAACAACTTCCTTGGAGTACTTGAGGTAACGCAGAACATAGCTCCAATACAAGAAATAACAGGAGAGAAAAGATTAATGTCATAAAAAAGAAAGACCTTTAAAAAGGTCTTTCTTTATCTGTCGTTAAGTTTAACGTATTGTATCTTATCCGATACATTCTTGTATGCAGGCCTGATAATCTTTCCTGCATTAATAATTTCTTCAATCCTATGTGCGGACCAGCCTGCAATTCTTGATATTGCAAAAATAGGTGTGTAAAGTTCTATAGGCAAGTCAAGCATTTTGTAAACAAAGCCGCTGTAGAAATCAATATTTGCACTTACACCTTTGTAAATCTTTCTTTCTTTGCTAATAATCTCAGGAGCAAGTCTTTCTACCAGCGTGTATAGCTTGTATTCTTCGTCAAGTCCTTTTTCCTCGGACAAACTCTTTACAAAACTCTTCAGGACTTTCGCTCTTGGATCAGATTTGGAGTATACTGCGTGTCCCATACCATAAATCAATCCTGATTTATCAAAGGCTTGCTTGTTTAATAGCGCCATTAGATATCTGCTTATTTCTTCTTCGTCTTCCCAATTCTTTACGTTATTCTTAAGGTCTTCAAACATTTGCACGACTTTTATATTTGCACCGCCATGTCTAGGACCTTTCAAGGAACCAAGAGAGGCAGCAACTACTGAATAAGTATCAGTTCCTGAAGATGATACAACATGAGTTGTAAATGTAGAGTTGTTACCTCCGCCGTGGTCCGCATGTAGTATCAGTGCTACGTCAAGAATTCTTGCTTCAAGCACGGAATACTTGCTGTCTTTTCTCAATGTATAGAGAATGTTTTCAGCAGTTGATAATTCAGGCTGTGGAGGATGAATAAACAAACTTTCCTTGTTTACATAATGGTTGTAAGCATGGTATCCATATATCGATAATAGAGGAAACAGTGAGACAAGCTCAAGACACTGCCTCAATACATTCGGTATTGATATGTCATCTGCCTTGTCGTCATACGCATACAAAGTTAAAACGCTTCTGGCAAGGGTATTCATCATGTCGCTGCTTGGAGCCTTCATAATGATATCCCTTACAAAAGAAGTAGGCAATGTTCTGAATTCAGATAACAAATTGTTAAAATCTTCCAATTCTTGTTTGTTTGGAAGCTTGCCGAATATGAGTAAATAAGTTACCTCCTCATAACCAAATCGTTTATCATCAACACAACCTGATACGATATCTTCAACATCTATGCCTCGATAATACAACTTTCCATCACAGGGTACTTCTTTTCCGTCTACCACTTCATATGAAATAATTTCGCTTATGTTTGTCAGTCCTGCAAGAACTCCTTTGCCCTGCAAATCTCTTAATCCTCTCTTAACGTTATACTTGGTGTATAAACTTGGATCTATTGATCCGTTGTTAATGCATAAGTCAGATAAATTTTGTATTTTAACAGCAGATTCAGGAGTAAGTTCTAATGACATAATATCACCACTTTCTTTTGTTTTAAAAGTTATTTTTGGGATAAGAGAGATGAATAAAAAAAAGTAAACATTTAAATATTACCATAAAACCAAAAGTGAGTAAAGAAAAAAATGAAAAGTCAAACTCGGCATAAAGAAGTAAAGGTTGACTTAACTATGTAATAAATAATATAATACAGAAAAAATCGGGAGGTTCTGAAAATGTATCATAACAGAAAAGTTTTGTCTTTCATTGCAGCAATTTTATACATAATTGTACTGTGCAGTTCTGGTATCATTGTTGCAGGACAAAATGATAATCCATCAGCTACACTTCCTCCAAGGCCAGTACTGGATGAAAATCATCCGGTAAACACAATGGATGTAAGGCCGGACACTTGGGTGGCTACAGATGGTTTGGGAAGAACACTGTCGGGATATAACGAGGTTGGTCCCAAAAGAGAAGATAGATTTGTTGGATTATTTTACTGGACATGGCACGGATCACATGCAAAGAGCACTGTGCCAAGGAATGTCCAGCAGCTACTTGATTCACTAACACCCGAAGAAGCAGAGAAAGCCAAGAATGATTACAAACATCCTGTATGGGAGCGTAGAACGGGATATCATTTCTGGAATGAGCCAATTTTCGGTTACTATTCAACAAATGACAAGTATGTATTAAGAAAACATGCTGAAATGCTTGCGGACGCAGGCGTTGACGTAGTTATATTCGACAACACCAATGGTTCATTTCTATGGCAGGATTCCTATACTGCGTTAATGGAAACCTGGTCTGAAGCAAGACAGCAGGGAGTTAACACACCTCAAGTTACCTTCATGCTTAACTTTGGTCCACTAGAAACAACCGCAGAGATGCTGGTAAATATATATAAAGATATATATCAACAAGAAAAATTTAAAGATTTGTGGTTCTATTGGGACGGAAAACCATTCATTATGGCGCATGAGAAAGCACTTGACGCAAGAAATCCGCTACAGGCTGAAATTTTGGAGTTTTTCACATTCAGAAATAATGATCCATCATATTTTACTAAAACAGAGAATGCAAAGCCCAACAGCTGGGGCTGGTTGTCCACTTATCCGCAGTGCAAGTATAACGTGGATAAAAACGGCAATGTGGAACAAATGACTGTTGGTGTTGCCCAGAATGCAACTACCACAAAGCTGACTGCCATGAATGGCAAGAATGTGCTTGGAAGAAGCTACGGTCATGATGGATATTCTTACAGCTATACTTATAGAGGTAAGGAGATAGTGGTTAATTCCGACATACCCGATTCAAAGCTTTACGGTATAAACTTGCAGCAACAGTTTGATTATGCAATAGAGAACGATCCAAAGTTCATATTTGTAACTGGATGGAATGAATGGGTTGCTATTCGATTTGATGAATGGAGCGGTGTTCCTAATGGAATGGCAGACCAGTTCAATGATGAGTACTCAAGGGATCTTGAACCTTCCAAAGGAGATTTGAAAGATCACTATTACTACCAACTTGTAGAGAATATTCGTAGGTACAAGGGAGTAAGCGAGCCAGAGGAAATAGATGTATACAAGAAAATAGATATCTTCGGTGATTTGTCACAGTGGGATGATATCGCATCTTTCAATCACTACATCAAAAACACATGGGAACGTAATGATAGAGGCTACCTTACAAAGACATACAAGAATGATACTATGAGAAACGATATTAGAAGAGCAAAGGTAGCTTTTGATGAAAACAACATATATTTCTATGTGGAAACTGTTGATAACCTTACGCCATATACCGATCCTGCATGGATGAGACTTTTTATTGATACAATGCCTGCTACAGAAGATTCAAAGGATTGGGAAGAAATCGAGTTTGTGGTAAACAGGCAGAACCCAACCGATTCTATTGCATATCTAGAAAGAAGCAAAGGCGGATGGGATTGGGAGGTTGTACAGGAAGTCAGATATTCTGTAATGGATAATGTACTACAGATTGAAATACCCAGAAAGGCTCTAGGACTTGATGATACAGATGCACCTTTATTCAACTTCAAATGGGCTGACAACATGCAGGAAGATGGAGACATTCTTGATTTCTATGTAAATGGTGATGTGGCTCCAGGTGGAAGATTCATGTTCCACTTTAACACAAAGCCTGTAAAGAATGCTGATATTGCTGATAAGGAAACCAAAAAAGGAGGCATACAGCCGGTAGTTATAGTATCAATAATATCCGCATCGGCTGTTGTGGCCGTTGCAGTTGCTGCGGTGTTAATTGTTAAAAAATCAAACGCAAGTAAGGTATCCTCTTGATTTTTAATCTTTGAGTGATATAATATTGTCTGCAATGATACCATGAAGGTATATGCTTTCCCAAGGAAAGTGATACTTCATGGTATCTTTTTATATTTTTCAGAGGTGATAGTGTTTTATGAAAAGAAGAGATGTATACAATTTGGTTCTTGCTGCCATGTTTTTGGCTCTGGCATTCGTTCTACCGCAGATTATGAAATCCATACCGTTTTTTGTGTCAGCAAATCTGGGTACAAAAATACTTCCCATGCATATTCCGGTTCTTTTATGTGGATTTATCTGTGGATATTACTATGGGCTTTCTGTCGGCTTTATAGCTCCTTTGCTGGCAAGTCTCATAACAACAATGCCTCCTATGTACCCCGTGGCAATTTCCATGGCGTTTGAGCTGGCTGCCTACGGACTTGTAGCAGGACTTATGTACAAGGCAACATCAAAACTAAAGATAAATTATGTTTTAAAAATCTACATAGACCTGATAACAGCAATGCTTGCAGGCAGGGTTGTAATGGGTGTTGTTAATATGTTACTATTAACAAATGCAAAGTATGGGTTAAATGTATTCCTGGCGGATGCATTTGTAAATGCATTGCCTGGTATAATTATCCAGTTAATATTAATACCTGCAATATTAATAATATTGAGGAAGGCAAAATATATCAAATGACTAATCTTGAAAAAAGTATTCTAAGACAGATTGAGAAAAAAGGAATAGTTTTAATTGCAATTGACGGACCAAGTGGAAGTGGAAAGTCGACCTTTGCTAAAAGGTTAGCGGAAAAATATGATGCAAATGTATTTCATATGGATGACTTCTTTCTGAGACCTGAACAAAGAACAAAGGAAAGATATGAAGAAATTGGAGGGAATATCGATTATGAGAGGTTTCACGAGGAAGTATTGATGAATATAAATAGAGGGTTTCCTTTCCACTACAGGCCCTACAGCTGTTCTTTAGGAATACTTGTGGACAAGAAAGAAGTTACTTTTAAGAATGTGAATATAATTGAAGGGGTGTATAGCATGCACCCCATGCTTTTATCATATTACGATATAAAAGTATTTTTGACAGCTCCTAAAGAAGTTTGCATTGAAAGAATTAGGAAAAGAAGTGGAGATGTTCTGCTTAAAAGATTCGTAAATGAATGGATTCCCATGGAACAGAATTATTTTAGCAATTTTAAAATAAAGGAGAATTGTGATTTTATAATCAATGGAGTTACTTTAGAAGAGTCTTGACCTCATCCACAGCAAGATCAATGTAATCGCTCAGGGACATGTCACTGACTCCCATAACTTTAAGATTGCACTTGTTTACTGGAACAAGTATTTTATGTGCTTTGCATTCACCAACTGCCTGTGCCATCTTTGGAGATATTTCTCCGTGGAGAGCATTGGCAATAATGATTCCAATCGGTCCAAGAATTATATCCGCATCCTTGCAGTTCCAAACAATTGGGTTTTCACCGGTTGCACCGTAGTCCGCTCCTGCCTTGAGCATGGCGGATGTGGCAATACTGTTTGTACCAATAGCCATGATTTCATGATCAAGAGCTATTGGTTTTATTTTTTCCACCAGCATTTTCCCCATTCTTCCTCCCTGACC
>DUPL01000037.1 GCA_012838385.1 Clostridiaceae bacterium | reverse complement strand
CCCCAGTGGCCTGACAAACCAGTATATGAGGATTCGCTTCCATGGATAGAATGGACGTATCCCGCACCGGTTCATGGAGGCAGGGTAATCAATGTATGCGTTGCGTCCCATCCACAGCTTCCTATGTCATTTTCCATAACAAGAGGGGCAAAGAACTGGGGCAGAGGCTGGAATGTGGCAACCCAGCAAAATGAATCTGAAAATGCCATCAAGGGTACGTTTTTCCAAAGTACCTGGGATGTGGCGATAGAAAAGGATCCTCCCATGGTTTTTGTGACCGGATGGAACGAGTGGGTGGCAGGAAAGTTTGAGTATGAGGGAGAATACGTTCTTGTGGACTGCGCCAATATGGAGTTCTCAAGAGATGCGGAAATGATGAAGGGCGGATACAATGACGCCTTCTACATACAGCTGGCTGCAAATATCAGAAGATACAAGGGCATAAGTGTAAAGAATGCCGCTCCTTTCAAATCAGAAAGGGTGACAGTCAATCTGGATAACGACTTTTCAGAATGGGAAGATGTTAAAGCGGTATTCAGGGAAGTTGGTTCCGTAAACGAGCCCAGAGATTTTCTCGGTGCTGTGCCTTCCATAAGATACAAAATGGATGCGGCAAGGAACAACGTAACTGAAGTAAGGGTTGCGCAGGATGAGGAAAACATATATTTCTACATAAGTGCGACGGACTACATTACCGCCCACAAACCGGGTGACTCTAATTGGATGAACATATTCATTGGTACTGGAGATGTTTCCGGGAAGGGATGGGAGTGCTATGAGTATGTTGTTAACAGAAACATTCTGGAAGATAATTATGTTAAAAAGCAAGGAAGGTACTACGGTGTTGAAGGAACAACGGGCAAGAGTACGGTAGAAAAGTTGAAGAGTGATTTTTCAAGCGAGAAATGTGGAGAAGCAGAGTTTTCTGTTTATGAGAATGTTATGCAGGTAAAAATACCAAGAAAGAGTATAGGACTTGGAAAGAATGACAACAGCTTCTACTATAAAATTGCAGACAATATAGAAAAGCCCAATGATATTATGGACTATTACGTATCGGGCAAGAGCCTGCCAATGGGAAGGTTAAGTTTTAGATACATGGGATGAGACAAAGCGCTTGCGGTATTCCCTCGGGGAGATGCCGTAAGCGTTTTTAAATGCTCTGTTGAAAGACTTGATGGATGCAAAACCGCATTCATAAGCAATTTTACAAATGGCCTTTTCATTGGTTAAAAGGGAAAAAACGGCCTTGTCCAATCTTAGGTTTGTCAGGTATTCTATAAATGTAAGGCCTGACATACGTTTGAAAAATCTACAAAAATGATAGGTTGAAAATCCTGAAACTTTTGAGATTTGATCCAATGTTATGGGTTGATGGTAATTGTCGCAGATATAATGAATAACTTTTTGAAAAATAAAAAGATCGGATTCTTCCTTTTTTGATTTGGTTCCAATACTTTCCCATTCAAGATTCTCAATCATGTCAGCATACAAAATACTTAAATGTCCTTTAATTCTAAGCTCGTTGGAAGATGAGACAAACACTCTGTATAACTCTTGCAGGCTGTTGTATAAAGGAACATGGGCTTCAGTGTCTTTATCAATCTTGTAGCTTATACATCTCATGCCTTTTTGATAATCAATATTTGAGAATATTTCAAAAGGATTGAATTGTAACAGCATATGCATACAATCATGGTTTCCCTTCAATGTGCCGTGAGGCTCGAATGCATTGATAATGATTATGTCGCCAGGATTCAGGTGATATTTCTGATTGTTAACAAGAACATGCATGTCTCCTTTTAATACGCAAATAACCTCCATCTCATCGTGGATATGCATGTCTACAAACACCGCTGTAAGCGGGGTAAGAAACAATTTAATGTTTTTGTCATAATGCACACGCTCATAAAGAAAACCAGACATGTTATCCACTTCCCACACCTATTATACCTGCAATTAATTGTACCGAGCAAGCTTTTTGAGCAAGATATGAGAAGTTTTCTGCAAAAAGGGAATTGTACATAGTACAGGATGGTATATAATTTACTCAGAGCAGTTATTTGATCGGAGGTTTTAAAATGAATAAACGCATTGTATTGTTTGTATTGATGATGGTAATGCTGTTGTGTTCATGTCAGAATAACAAGGAAAAAGGGGACAAGACTCCTGATGCTACTTTAACTCCTGCTGTGACAGAGACGGAAACGCCATCACCTACAAATACTCCAAAACCCAGGGAGAATCTTGCGCTGGGCAAAAAAGTTGAAGCCGATGTACATGAACTTGATTACATTCCGGAAAATGCTGTGGATGGGGATTATTCGACCAGATGGAGCGGTCTTGCACCAACTGACCTTCCCTATCATTATTTAATGATAGATCTGGGAGAAGTATATGCATTGGGAAAGGTTTGCATCGATTGGGAGGCCATAGGGCACTCTTACCGTATAAGCTGTGCAAAGAAGCTTGATTCCGATGATGACTGGGAGGTCGTAACAACAAGACTCAAGCCCGATGATACGTACGAGGAGTTCAATCTTGGTGGAATTGAAGCCAGGTACATAAAGCTTGAGTTTGCTACTAACGCATTCTGCAGCATATATGAAATTGAAATATATGAGTATGACGAGGATGACGAAAACGGTGATAATAACAGCAGGCAAAACCTAGCTCTCGGCAAGACTGCAACTTCCGAGTTTGTAGAGAATGGAAGCGAAAAATTTCAAGCCGGCATGGCTGTCGATGGTGACTTGCTTACAAGATGGAGCCCTGGAAGCGGTAATGAAAAAGATTTGTTCACATGGCATCTTGATCTGGGAGAGGTTTACGACATAAAGGAAATTGTAATATACTTTGAATCCTGCAATACCGAATATACCATATCGGTGTCAGAGGACAACCAAAACTGGACCCAGGTTTATGAGGGAGAACCACTTGAACTGGAAGTGTCGATTAAATTAAACGAAAAGGCAAGATACGTTCTTTTCTCACGCCCGGGTGGAGACTGGGGCAGCATATATGAGTTCATGGTATATGATAGATTGGAGGGTTGACGTGAAAAGAAGGATAGTT
>DUPL01000003.1 GCA_012838385.1 Clostridiaceae bacterium | reverse complement strand
TGGCGTGGGAAGGGTACTGAATGGGAAGGAAAGAACTTTGACGCTTTCGTAGCATTCCCTGAGAACGATACTGTTGGTCAGGTACAGTGTAGAGTTCCTGCTCCTGTTGCTCAGATGATAGACGGAAACCCATGGTCCAACATGCTAAGAAACCATTTCAGTGGTCAAGTAGACTATAAAGACTCACTGGCAGCAATGGAAAAAGCAGCGAATGAGAAGTGGGCGACACTAGTTGATTTTGATGAGTAAAAATTCATATGATAAAAAGCGCTCGGTAACGGGCGCTTTTTATTTTGACTTTTTGGATAAAGGGCTCTATAATCATTACAAATCTATGAAAGCGAGGTTTACATATGTACAAACATGCTGCGACTACAGGTGAAACTGTAACTCTTGACAATGGTTCAATGAGGCTGGTTATGTATAAAAGACTGAGTGGATGGGGATATGGTGAGATTTATACTAAGGAAGGCAAGCTAATGGCAATTCTTGAACACCTTGGTGAACTGCTTGTCAGGGATCAGGAAATCCCAATGCGTCTTGAGGCGGATACTTATGAACTAGTTGAAGATGAAGAATCCTATTCATTGGTTTTTGATGTCAAGTCCATGAATGTGCAAGGAATGCTTGATGGAACGTCCTTTGCGCCTTGGATGTATTATCCGTTTGACAAAACATGTCTGTCTGGCAGGGTTGTGTTTAGAATGGACAAGAAAGAGCCCGTTGTCAAGATGGAATCTTACCTGACCGCAGGGGTTAACATGTATGTGAAGTATATCAGGGGTCCATGGCTCAAGGTGGGTGAAGGCACCTTTGGAGTTGACAAGACGGATGGAATTTTCCCTGGAGTTGAGTGGCTTATTGACAGGGAATGGTCCAGTGGAAGCGACTGGTTCAGAGAACCTTGGTACAACAAGGTTGCTCCGCATCCAAACAAGGTGTCAATACCCTGCATGACTGTTTCCCATGAAGGGGATGCGATTGGCCTATCATGGAATCCGAACAAATGGGCAACCAGATGGTTCAACTACAGAGTTCATTATCCTCAACCGGTATATGCGGTGCCTAATTTTGTCGATAGAATGGATAACAGTCTTATGGGACTTATGCTGCCCTGCGCTAGTTGCGAAATAGATGAGAATCAGGTCTATGCGGAATATCCTTTAGAGATGCATCTTCATCAGATAGTCAGGTTTGAAAGTGAGATTTTTCTGACAAAAGGCAACTCTTTGGATGCTGTAGTCGACTGGGTTAAGAGGCATGGCCTTATTGATGTGAACGACAGTAGAGACTATTACATAACTCAGCTTGTTAAGATGGCAAATCGTTACAATACGAATCTATGGCATGATGAAAAAGGTTTTGGTGTAGCACAAAGAAATGGATTTAGTTTCTATGTACCTAATGTTGTAAGGTGGTATGTGGAAGAATATCCTGAAGAAAAGCTTGCAAAGGATTTAAAAGAAAAGATTAAAGTATGTGAAGACAAGCAAGAGGCGAGACAGAGAGGAGAGCGAGACTGGAACGAGCGAGGGAAATTGATTTTGTCCTGGCAGAAGGAAGACGGTTCGTTCAGATTTGAGCCTGACGGTAGGCATAAGAGCAAGGATGACTTTATTGTAGCTAGAGAGTTCTGTGCGCCCATGGGTCAGGCCTATGACACTGCGCTTGACATATGTGTTGTTCCAGCTCTTGAACTGATCGACATATACAGGAAAACCAGTAACAAGATATATTATGAGGCTGCAAAAGCAGCGTTGGATTTTTGCGACGACTTTACAAGACCTGAAGGAGGAGATTTTTGGGAGACTCCATTGCATGCTCCAAATCTATATGCTGCAGGTCATGCAGCCATAGCATTTTATGAGTTTTACAGGGAGTCCGGTGAAAGATATTACCTTGACAAGGCGATATATTGGATTAGGTCAATACTGCCGTTTACGCATCTTTGGGAGCCTGAGAACATGCCTATGAAATACAACACAAAGCCTTGTCTGTGCTCTAGTGACTGGTACTTTGCAAATTGGGTTAGAGACCATGTACAGTGGGAGGTTCTTTCTGTCTTTGCTGACTCTTCCAGCAGAGGAATAGACTGGGCTGAAATTGACAAGGAAATTGACTGGTTCAAGTTCCAGAGGGGTATAACATGTGCTGCTCTAAGATGGATAATTGACCACAGGGAGGAAAAATGGATGCCTCACAACATTCCTTCTACATATGAGCAGTACGTACAAGGATTGTTTGATGGTTGCTTCCCTGATACGCACAACTGCGTAACTGGAAACTATGGCGGAATGGTAATAAGGCCTGACTCTATTGCAGCTAACATATTTGCCATACTTAGAAAGTTATAAATTGGAGAAGGATAAAGGTTAATATCGCAGCCAAAAGTGACTGCAGGACTTTACCTGTAAGGTAGAGCCTGCAGCTTATTTTTGCCTTTGACAGTATACCGATAACCTGGGTATGTACAGAAATGCCTGCAAAGCCTGTCATGAGAGAAATTAGGGTGAGCTTTGTATTTAATTGAACATTTGATAGACTCATTACGTTTATACCAGTTGTAATTTCAAAGAAACCTGGAACAAGCCCTTTTAGATGCTCATGTAGTGAAAAGGGTTTGCCCAAGCTTACAATAAAGGGGAATATTCCTGTACTATTAAATACTGCGATGATGGAAGAGAAGAATATTATGGTTCCTGCAATGGGAAGCATTGTGTAAGTTGCGTTTGTGATGGATTCGGACAGTATTCTAAAGAATTGGGTTCTTGATATTTTGGGAGGGACGTTCGACTTGAAACCGATGATACCGCAAGCAAGATCCTTTCTTTTTATATTTCCAATAATCATTCCGATAATTAGTGAGGATATGATATGTACCAGGAAAAGAAAAATGCCATACTTTACGTTTTTCAATAGTCCCGCACCAACCACGCCTATCATGAATAGAGGGCCTGTGTTGTTTGTATAGGAGGATAGCACCTGGGCGTCATGCAGTGATATTTTATCTTCTTCGTACATATCCGCAATTACCTTGGCTCCTCCCGGATATCCGCTTATCATGCCTATAATTACTGCAAAGATGCCGTTACCGGATACTCCAAAAACGGGTTTCATTAAGAAATTAAATTTCTTTCCCATTTTTTCAGCAAAACCTGATTTGATTAGTATGTTAGAAATTACATAAAAAGGCAATAATGATGGTAAGGTTATAAATAGAAATTGTTTTATTGTGTAGCCTACTGCAGGAATGCAGGCTTCAGAGTATATGGCAAACAGGAGAATAAAGGCAAAACTTAGTATTGCAATCACACTTGTACACCCCTTGTACTTTTTCTATAATATATTCACTTGTTTGCTTTTTAACGACTCACATGGTATAATAATATTGCTTATATTACTAATAGAAATCATATTGTAAGGAGTGAGAAACATGGCAAGAAGAAAGGCAAACTTGTACGATATGTTACCGCTGACATCCAAGAAGCGTGCAGAAAGAAAAGCAAAACGTAAGAAAACTGCAGGTGTTGCAGCAGGTGTTGCAGCAGGTGCCGCAATTGGTGCAGCAGCTGGTATCTTGTTGGCTCCAAAGTCTGGCAAGGAAACACGTGAGGATATCAAGATGAAGACTGGCGAAATTGCTACGAAGGTTAAAGACACGACCAACCGTGCTGTTAGTGCGGTAAAGGAAAAGATTGCGAAGCCAGCCAAGGAAGAAGAAGTTGAAACTGTTCAGGTTGAAACTGTAGAGGAGTAATAGTAGTAAAAGGAAAGGTTGGTGACGTAAATGGATAATGAGATTACTTTTACACTAAGAGGTCTGTTGGTCGGAACGCTTCTGGTATTATCTATTTTTGCTGTTGTTTTTCTCATAGTTTTGATTTTGAAACTTATTAAGACAATAAGCAAGGTAAACCGAATACTGGACGAACAGGAGGATGCCATCAACGATACTTTGGAGGAGATGCCAAAGATTGCAAAGAATGCATCAGAAACATTGGAGAATGTTAGAGATATATCAGATGTTGCAAATGATGTTGTATCTGATGTTGGAGGAGTTGTAGGTACGTTTACGTCACCAGAGGGGCCGGCCGGCGTTATAACTGCCGTAGCCAGTGCTGTTGTTAGTGTGATACAAATTGTTAGAGAGTTTTTTGATAAAGATAAATAACGTATCTTGCAAAAATCAAGACTGATGAAGGTTGCAACTAATGGGGTGGAGTCCCTTGTTGTAACCTTTTGTAGTATAAAGAAAGATGGAGTGAACATATGCCAATAAAAATACCCGACAATTTACCCGCAAAAAAGATTTTGACAAAAGAACATATATTTGTATTGGACGAGCAGATGGCTATAAGACAGGATATAAGGCCTTTGAGAATCCTTATACTTAATCTGATGCCTACAAAGATAGTGACTGAGACCCAGCTGCTTAGGATGCTCAGCAATACTCCATTGCAGACGGAGGTCTCTTTTATACATCCTGCGTCCCATACGTCCAAGAACACACCTCCGGAGCACCTTTCTGCATTTTACAGTACTTTTAACGAGATAAAGGATGAAAAGTACGACGGTATGATAATTACAGGCGCTCCTGTCGAACTGCTGCCTTTTGAGGAAGTAAACTATTGGGAGGAGTTGTGTGCAATAATGGACTGGACAACATCGAATGTCATGACTACCTTACACATTTGCTGGGCAGCGCAGGCGGGTATGTATTATCATTTTGGCATACCCAAATATCCACTTGAAAACAAGTTGTCAGGAGTATTTGAGCATGAGCCTCATAAGAAATCATCCAGGCTCTTAAGGGGATTTGACGATACTTTTTATGTGCCTCACTCTAGATATACTGAAACAAGGATATCTGATGTGGAGAAGATATCGGATATAGATATACTAGCAACAAGCAGGGAAGCAGGACTCTGCATATGCGCATCCAAGGACCGAAGGCAGATATTTATGACTGGTCATTTGGAATACGATAGGGATACATTGAAACTTGAATACGAAAGAGATCTTGCAAAAGGTTTGAATCCTAATATCCCTGAAAACTATTTCCCAAATGACGATCCTACACAGAGACCTTACCATCAGTGGAAAAGCCATGCTTACCTTATGTATGCAAACTGGCTCAACTATTATGTATATCAGGCAACTCCTTATGATTTGAGCAATATAACAAAAGCGTTTGTACCGGAAAGAAAAGGGGAGCCGGAATAAGACACTATTTTAAATTGTTTATATATGAGTTAATAACGTAAGAAATGAAATATTCAACAAGACCTGCAAAGAATACTTTGCCTGACACGGCAAAGTATTCTAATGGTTTTGTAATAAGATTCCATGGGTAGCTTCCATCATACATGCTTATCATAAAATTATAATCCTTTTGGGCAAGAATATATAATACTATGAATAAAATGGGAGACAACATATATATAATTGATGTTGTAAGTGACAAGTATCGGATAATATATAGATAGTATGCCAGCATTCTTTTAACAAAACTCATTTTTGTATCATTCTCTTTTGTAAAATATTTCACAGTATAATCTGTTAAAACTATTGTAAACCGAATCGTTAATAATTGCAATAACTATTAATGGATATTTGCAAAAATCCATTGGTAATGTTATACTTTATGTGAAATTCTTGATAGAAGGTGTGCTATGGGCAAAAGAAAAGTGTACATCCAGAATGAAAGTAAAGGACATGCCATTGCCTTAATGACAGTGTTTATCCTTGTTCTTGTAATAGTGGCCATATTAAGTTTGCTGCCTGGCAGATCTCCCAAAATAGGGGATGTTGACAAAAATGGCGTTGCAAGAAGCTTTCTCTTTCCTTTCGTATTCATAGATGAGCATAAAACGCTTTTCATTCTTAATGACGACCTTGATGTAACAGAAATTGACGACAACGCCCATAGTGCGGTACATGATGTAAAAAAGAACAAGGTCTACTACATCAGGGAAAACACTTTATACGAGTATAATATTAAGAAGAATTTAAGGGTGGCTTTAGCCCAGGATATAGATTCGTACTCTATACTTGCGGACAGGTCCGGAATTCTTTTGCGTTCCAGTAATAACTTGAAACTGTATATGTATTCTGGCAAAAAAACAATAGAATTAACGGAAATCAAGGATATAAACATCAACAACTTTTCTTCAATTGGAGATGAGTATTTTCTTTATATTGACAACATACAGGAAAGTGAGGCGGACCTGTTTTTGTGCAGTGCTATTGGAAAATCACGAAAGATTGCTTCCAATATAAATATTGCAAAGACTTTTGGCATTGCGAAAAACGATAAATACATTTACTACTATATTAAAAGCACTTTGCACATTGCAGAACGAAACGGAGATGTGAAATTAAAACTGGACAATGCGCAGGTCCTTACAAATACCAACCAGCCCGTTATTATCGAAAGCAATACAAGGTATCTTGAATCAAAAAACAAGAAGGAAGTAACATACATTCTTGCAAACATTTCCGAGGATGGAAGCAGCGGAGATCTTATGTATATGAGTAACTATAAGGCAAGAGAAATATCAAATAATGTTAACAGGATAATATACAACTCCATTGATGACAAACTTGTTGTTTTTGCAAAAGATAAAGGAAAGATGGTGGAGATATACAAGTCAAAGAGAGGCTCCGCACCTGAACTTTTGTTGGAAACAACTCATGGTAGCAGATTCATATATGACAGAATACAAGGATATTTGTATATAAACGAGCAGACAGGAAACCTTTTAAGGGTAAATGTATATGACAAGAGTCACAAGGTGGAAAAGGTTGCTGACAATGCTGCCAACATTTACGATTACCTCAACAAGGCAATTGTTATGTATGAGGACGAGGGGGCTGACAACCTCTATTACATTCTTGAGAACAATAAGATAGATAGAGTGCCGTCAGACAGCAAAAGGCTGTACGGATTTAGCGATGATGCGTATCTGTTTGTAAGAAGCACATCTTCAGGAAAGGTGACCCTTGATATTGTTACTGATGAAGGATTGAAGAGAATAACCGGTGATTTGAAAGGAAGTCTGTTTTTCAATAAAAACTTTGAGGAAATCATATTTCAGGAAGGCAACAAGTTGTATTTGTGGAAAAAAGACAAGCTGCATGAAATAGGGGAGTACAGCAGGATTAATAGCGTTGCTATCATGGAATAAGGGGTGGTAGGTTTGAAGAACTTTATTATTTTCATGATAATCATACTTATGCTGATAGTAGTGGTTTTGGTTATTCCGAAGAAGGACGATAACCTGGTGCCTGTTACTCCAACACCAACCATATCCAATACACCCCAGCCAACTCCAAACCTGGATGCAACTCCAACTCCACCTGAACTCGATAAGGAAATTGAATTTACTGATGTATATTTGGAACTGGTAGTAAGGGAACTGATGAACAAGCCAATTGGCGCGATACTGGAGTCCGAAGTCAGGCAGATTAAGGAGCTTGAGGCAAGGGTGTGCGCAATTCGCAGCATAGAGGATCTAAAGTATTTCACATCCCTTGAGAGACTTGATTTGTATGGAAACAGAATAAGTGACATAAGTGTACTTAAGCATCTGACAAATCTTAAGTATCTGGATCTTAGTCATAATTTTAGTTCGATTTATGTAGGAGACAGGGAAGGGATGGTACTGGAACCTCTTAGAAACCTTACACGTTTGGAAGTACTATATCTTGATAAAAACTTTATCTCGGATATTAGTCCGTTATCCAGCCTTGTTTCGCTGAAACGACTGAGCTTGAAACAGAACAGAATATCTGATGTGTCTCCTTTGAAAAGGTGCGTGAATCTGGAATATCTGGATTTGTCAAAAAACTATCATGAAGCCAGTGAACAAGAGTATTATGGAGTTGAAGATCTCACAGAGCTTGCAAACCTTCAAAAGCTTGTTTATATAGATATTAGTTTTAATACTGTAGAGGACATTACACCGCTATCGGTATTGTCTAATCTTGAGGTGTTGTTAGCTGGTGATAACTGGATTGAAGATATAGAGTGCCTAAGAGGACATGTAAAACTAAGAGAGCTTGATGTACACCTTAACATGATATCTTACTTTGATGCCATATTGGAGATGCCTTCGCTCAAGAAGCTGTTTTATGATAGAAATCCAATCATGGACTATTATCCAATTGATGTGTTCGAAGGAGTAATTACACCAACTCCGGATCTGTCAACTCCGCAGCCCACATATTGATTATATTACCCAATTATGCTAGTCTTACTCCAGGCGTTAGCCTTGAGCATATAAAATACATATTGGAAAGGAGCACTACGCAAGTAGGACATTATGTTGATTGAGAAGATTAGAAAGAACAGTGATGAATATGGCAGCATTCCTTTTTGGAGCTGGAACGACAAACTTGATCCTGAAGAATTAAGAAGACAAATAAATGTAATGAAGAAAATAGGCATGAACGGCTTTTTCATGCATGCCAGAGGTGGTCTTGAAACCGACTATCTGAGTGATGACTGGTATGACTGCATAAGGCAATGTGTTGATGAAGCAAAGAAACTGGGTATGGAAGCCTGGTCCTATGACGAAAACGGCTGGCCCAGCGGATTTGCTGGAGGTAAACTGCTGGAAGACAAAAAGAATCATGCAACGTATCTGGAATATGAGATAAAGGATACGTTTGATTCCAATGCTCTCGGTGTTTACAAGGTCACCGATAAAGGTATTGAAAGATTACACAATAACGTAGAGGGAGTAAATGAATATTTCTGCGTGTATCAGAAATATGATTCTTCCTATGTTGATACAATGGATGCTGAAATTACGAAGGAATATATAAGGCTTACGCATGAAGATTACAAAAAGGTGTTGGGAGAAGATTTTGGAGTAGAAAAGGGCATGCCCGGATTCTTTACGGACGAACCCCAGTATTACAGGTATAAAACACCTTGGTCAAATATTCTAAGGGATGAGTTTAATAAGAAGTATGGTTATGACATATTGAACTTTTTGCCAGCCCTTTTTGTTACATTTGACGAAGAAGGTCTTGATTGGAAGAAGATAAGGTACGACTACCATTACCTTGTGCACGAGCTGTATACCAACAATTTTATTAAAGTAATATATGACTGGTGCGAGGAGAACAATTGCCTTTTGACGGGACACACTGTTGAGGAGGCAAGGCTGTCGACCCAGATGTGGTGTTGCGGAGGAGCCATGCCTTTCTATGAGTACCAGCATATACCTGGTATTGACCATCTTGGAAGAGGAATACCCGCTGACATTGCTCCAAAGCAAGTAGGTTCCGTTGCTGCCCAGTTGGGCAGAAAGAAAGTGCTCAGCGAGATGTTTGGATGCTGTGGCTGGGATGTATCTCCTTATGAGCTTAAGAAAATAGCTGAATGGCAGTATGCCAGTGGTGTAAATCTTATGTGCCAGCACCTTTATCCTTATTCCATAAGAGGACAGAGAAAGAGGGATTATCCAGCTTTTTATTCAGAACACCTTCCATGGCAGGAACAGATGACTGATTTCAATGTTTATTTCAAGCGTCTTGGTTACGTTCTTGCAATGGGTAGTGAATTGGTAAACACACTGATTATTCACCCCATACACAGTGCATATCTCACATACAACAGGCAAAAGGATATGGAATCAGTAATGGAGCTCGAAAAAGAGTTCGAATACATTACAAATATGTTTTCACAAAACCAGATTGCATACCATTACGGTGATGAAATTCTTATGGCAAAGCATGCGAAAGTAAATGATGATGGTACTTTGAGCGTAGGATTGTGTACCTATGAGTATGTAGTGCTGCCATATTGTCAAACTCTGGATTCAAGCACTGTGGAACTTCTAAAGGAGTTTCTCGAAAAGGGAGGAAAACTCTATCTGTACAAAGGTCTTCCTGAAAGAATTGATGGAAGAAAGGCGGATTTGAGTTTCCTTAAACAAACATGCACTTTTGAGGATATTAAGGATGCGCAGATAATCAAGTTATCAAAGGATGGAAACAATATTCCTCATCTTCGCGTGATGACAAGGGATACAGAGGACGGAAGAATTTTCTACATCCTTAATCTGTCGGATGAGGTAATCAAGGATGTTGATGTTGAAATTAAAGGCAGAAAGGAAATATCCGTTCTTGAACTGATGGATTTGAAATTGAAGGAAGTTGCAGGCAGCAAGCTGAGTTTTGAAGGCGGTGAGTCTTTTGTGCTTGTCGAAAAGGCAAGTGATGTAAAGGCGGATATGGAGGTACGGGAGTTTGCAAAAAGTAAGGTTGAAGGCAGGTTTGTCTTCAAGGATAAAGTTGTAAATGCCATAAACCTGGACTATGCATATATGTCATACGATGGAGAAACTTATGAAAAGCTTATGCCTGTAATGCAGATAAAGGATCTTCTTTTCAGGAGAAAATATGAAGGAAAGCTGTATTTAAAATATGAGTTTAATGTAATGGAGATGCCGGGTGCTTTAAGGGCTTGTTTTGAGCCATTGAAATATTCGTCTGTCAAGGTAAATGGTATGGATGTAGTGGTGTCTGATGAGTGGTTCCTTGACAGAAGCTTCCTGGTTGCAGACATATTGGAGTTTGTGAAGGCAGGAAAGAACGAACTTGTTTTCGAGCTGGATTACTACCAGGATGACTATGTATATTACGTTCTTTATGGAGGGGTATCGGAGTCCTTGAGAAACTGTTTGAACTTTGACACGGAAATTGAAAGTGTATACCTTTATGGAGACTTTTCTGTTGTTTGTGACAGTGATTTTACAAGCCCAAGAAAGAATGTTCTTGAGTATACTGGTCAGTTCCATATTGCAAGACAGAAGGAGGATGTGGATATTTCCGATGTGGTAAGAGACGGCTATCCATTCTTCTCAGGAAAAATGCATGTTGCAAAGACTTTTAATATTGACAAGGTTCAGAAGATTGAATTGATAGTGGATGGAAGATATTCCGTTTGTGACTGCTATGTAAATGACAAAAAGGCAGGCAGGCTCATGTACAAGAACCACTGTGATATTACGGAGTATATCAAGCAGGGAGAGAATGAGTTGGAGCTGGTTTTCTACAACTCACAAAGAAATCTTCTGGGACCACATCATTTTGCAGATCCCGAACCCACCGCATTGGGTCCTGTTCAATTCTCCCTTGAGAATATGTGGACGGAAGATGGAAGCCATGCTCACAGGGACAGATACTCCTTTGTAAGGTTTGGTGCAGATATTTACATTGGAACTTGACATTTAATAATGCAATTCTGTATAATTAAAACGCAATGATTGTTCATTGCGTCTTTTTTTATTGTTAATATATTTGTGGAGGATGGTAGTATGGTAGTAAAAATCTTGCTGCTGGCTGTTTTTTTTACTGTTACGACAGTAATTGGGCTGATATCAAGAAAAAAAGTCATGTCAGTAAATGATTTTGTATTGGGTGGCAGAAATATTGGAGCATGGTTGGGAGCATTTTCGTACGGAACGGCGTATTTTTCAGCAGTAGTATTTGTAGGTTATGCAGGACAGTTTGGCTGGTCGTATGGAGTTGCTGCGGTATGGATTGGCCTTGGAAACGCATTTGTAGGAAGTCTAATGGCCTGGGCGCTTTTAGGTAACAGGACAAGGACCATGACGAAACATCTGGATACGGCCACAATGCCTGAGTTTTTTGAGAAGAGGTATGGAAGCAAAGCCATAAAACTGGCTGCCGCAATTATTATGTTTGTTTTTCTAATTCCTTATTCGGCTTCAGTTTACAAAGGGCTATCAGGCATATTTACAAAAGCCTTCAACATTGACTTTGGTTGGTGTGTTGTCGGCATGGCTGTATTGACTGCGATTTATGTGGTATTGGGAGGATACATAGCCTCATCCATTAATGATTTCATTCAGGGAATCATTATGCTGTTTGGTATTGTTGCGGTAATTGTATCTGTATTGAATGGAAAAGGTGGCTTTGCAGAATCAATGACGCTTTTGTCGCAGCAAGAAGTAACATCAGGAGCTAATGCAGGAATGAATGGAGGGTATGTATCTTTTTTTGGACCTGAACCTTTTGGACTTTTGGGAGTAGTAATTCTTACAAGTCTAGGTCCGTGGGGATTGCCACATATGATACATAAGTTTTATTCCATAAGGGACGCAAAGGAAATCCGTAAAGGAACCGTCATATCCACATTGTTTGCGTTGATAATAGCAGGTGGTTCGTACTTTATGGGAGCTTTCGGAAGGCTTTACGTTGAAAGTGATGCAAATGGCATGCCAGTAACAGGATCAGACGGCGTAGTACCTGCCATGTTGTCCTCGATACTGCCTGACATACTGCTGGGAGTAATTGTGGTTCTGGTTTTGTCCGCTTCAATGTCGACACTGTCTTCCCTTGTCATATCTTCTTCGTCAACCTTTGCCATTGATTTTGTCAAAGGCTTTCTGTACAAGAAGATTGACGATAAGAAGCAGATGCTTGTAATTCGTATTATGAGTGCTTTTTTTATCCTGGTTTCAGTTCTCATTGCATTGTTCAGTAATGAACTTATATCAGGATTAATGTCCATCTCCTGGGGAGCTTTGGCTGGAGCGTTTCTTGCACCCTTCCTTTATGGACTGTTCTGGAAAGGCATAACAAGAGCAGGCGTCTGGGCTGGATTTATAACTGGGGTTGCAGTTACGGTTGCAAACATTTTTACGCAGACATTCATAGCACCTGTGGCAGGTGCATTGGCAATGCTTGCATCATTGATAGTAGTTCCGGTGGTAAGCCTCGTTACACCAAAACTTGAGAAGGAACGAATTGACAAGTGTTTTGAATGTTTTAATGGAAATATGGGAGAGGAAGAATCAGAATACCTGAAAGGGGTATCTGTTGCATCATAAACTTAGATTGAAGGAGATTTTATATGTTGTTGTTGGGAAATGAAGCAGTTGCAAGAGGAGCCTGGGAGGCCGGTGTAAAGGTCGTATCGTCCTACCCAGGAACACCAAGTACTGAGATTACCGAGAGTATTGCAAAGTACGAGGATGTTTACTGCGAATGGGCTCCAAACGAGAAGGTTGCTCTTGAAGTGGCAATAGGCGCATCCATTGCCGGTGCTAGAGCGATGTGCTGCATGAAGCATGTAGGGCTTAATGTCGCTGCGGATCCTTTGTTTACATCTTCCTACACAGGTGTGAATGGGGGATTGGTTATAGTGGTGGCAGACGATCCAGGCATGCATTCATCGCAGAACGAACAGGATTCCAGGTTTTATGCACTTGCAAGCCATGTGCCGATGCTTGAACCTGCAGACAGTGAAGAGTGCAGATTATTTACAAAACTGGCTTTTGAGATAAGTGAAGAGTACGATTGTCCTGTAATTCTCCGACTGACTACTAGGATTTCACATGCAAGAAGCCTGGTAAACACACAGGATAGAGAGAGTATTGTTAATAAAGAGTATGTAAAAGACATTATGAAGTATGTCATGATGCCTGGAATGGCAAAAAAGCGCCATTTGGTTGTGGAAGACAGAATGAACAGGCTGGCTGCATATTCAAACAAGTCGGGTGTTAACAGGATTGAGTGGAATGACAAAAAAGTTGGAGTAATTACATCTGGGATATTGTATCAATATGTGAAGGAAGTTTTCAAGGATGCGTCAGTTTTGAAGATAGGCATGGTTCATCCTCTTCCGCTGGATTTGATTAAACAGTTTGCAGAAGAGGTTGAGGAGCTTGTAGTAATTGAGGAGCTTGAACCATTTATAGAGAACCATGTAAGGCAGATGGGTGTTAAGGTAAAAGGCAAGGATCTTACTGGAAGACAAGGAGAGCTTTCAACAACAATATTGAGAAAGCAGTTCTTGAATGAAGAAATCTCGTATGCGGATGTGGATAATGAATTTGATATTCCAAACAGACCTCCTGTAATGTGTCCGGGATGTCCTCACAGGGCTGTTTTTCATATACTATCAAGAATGAAGGTAAGAGTATCCGGAGATATTGGATGCTACACATTGGGTGCATTACCGCCATACAACTCCGTGGATGCCTGCGTTTGCATGGGAGCATCTGTAAGTATGGCTCATGGAATGGCGAAGGCGGGAGACGGTATTCCAACGGTGGCAGTTATTGGCGATTCAACATTCATTCACTCCGGTATTACCAGTCTCATAGATATCGTATACAACAAGGGTAATTCAACGGTAATAATTCTTGACAATTCAATAACTGGAATGACAGGTCACCAGCATAACCCTACAACAGGTTATACAATCAGGGGAGAGGAAGCTCCTCAAGTCAATCTTGTCAAGCTTGCTGAAGCTATTGGTGTTAAAAGAGTCTTTGTTATAGATCCATTTAACATGAAGGAGTTTAGAAAACTTGTAAAGCAGGAGCTTGACCAGAATGAGCCTTCCGTCATAATTGCACAGAGGCCTTGTGCTCTTTTAAAGACTGTCAATTACGGCAAACCGGTGTACATAGATCAGGAAGTCTGCAGAGATTGCGGCAATTGTATGAGACTTGGTTGTCCTGCAATTTACAAGGAGGATGACGAGTACAGAATAGATGAAGCATTGTGTGCAGGCTGCGAGTTGTGCACTGGCATGTGTGCATTTGGCGCCATTAAGAAGGAGGAGCGGATATGAACATATTGATTGCAGGTGTAGGAGGTCAGGGTACGTTGTTGGCTTCCAAGATGCTTGGGATGGTAGCTCAAAAACAAGGTCTTGATGTAAAATTGTCGGAAGTTCACGGTATGTCGCAAAGGGGCGGCAGTGTTGTAACTTGTGTCAAGATAGCTGAAAAAGGAAAGAAGGTGTTCTCTCCAATCATTGATATGGGAGAAGCAGATATAATTATGGCTTTTGAGCAGCTTGAAGCACTAAGATGGCTTCCATATTTAAAAAAGGATGGAACACTGATTGTCAATACCCAGAAGATAAACCCCATGCCCGTTATATCCGGAACCAAGACATATCCTGGCGAAATTATCAAGTCAATAAAGAATTCCGGAGTCAGGGTTTACGACATAGATGCTCTTGAAATTGCAAAAGAATGTGGCACGACGAAGGCTGTGAATATTGTACTTATTGGTGTTCTTAGTCAGATAGTAAAGGATATAGACAAGGAAATATGGCTTGATGCTCTTAGAACAGTTATACCTACAAGACTGCTTGCGATAAATGAGAAGGCTTTTCAAAAGGGAGCTGAATACGAGGAGAGTGACAAATAAATGCATTATTGGAACGAGCACTTTGAATGCATGTCCAGAGATGAAATGAAGGTCCTGCAATCAAGAAGACTGCAAAAGCTTGTAGACAGAGTCTACAACAGAGTCCCTCATTACAGAACAAAAATGATGGAAGCTGGAGTAGAACCCGGCGATATAAAAAGCGTTGAGGACATTGTCAAGCTTCCATTTACAACGAAACAGGACCTGAGGGATACGTATCCTTTTGGCATGTTTGCAGTGGATATGGATGAGATAACGAGAATACACGCATCATCTGGCACAACAGGCAAGCAGACTGTTGTTGGCTACACTGCAAGAGATATTGATAACTGGGCTGAGTGCATGGCTCGCAGTCTGGTAGGCGCAGGGGCGTCAAGAAAGTCCATGGTCCATGTTGCATATGGTTATGGTCTTTTCACAGGCGGTCTTGGTGTGCACTATGGAGCTGAGAAGATGGGATGCACTGTTATACCTGTATCCTCGGGGAATACAGCAAGACAAATCACCATACTAAAGGACTTCAAGCCAGACATTTTGTGCTGCACTCCTTCCTATGCGCTGTACATAGCAGAAGAGCTTTATGCATCAGGCTGCACTCTTGAAGATATCAATCTAAAGGCTGGTGTCTTTGGTGCAGAACCCTGGAGCGAGGAAATGAGGAAGGAAATAGAGGGCAAACTTGGTTTGAAGGCTGTGGATATATATGGTCTGAGTGAAATCATGGGGCCTGCAGTATCCTGTGAATGCCTTGAGCAAAAGGGAATGCACATACAGGAAGACCATTTCCTGATTGAGATTATAGATCCCACTACCGGAAATCATGTACCTGAGGGTGAAAAGGGTGAAGTTGTATTTACAACTCTCACAAAAGAAGGCTTCCCACTAATCAGATACAGAACAAGGGACGTATCATGTATTGACACAAGCCAGTGTGCCTGCGGAAGAACCACTGCCAGAATGATGAAACTGTGCGGTAGAACTGATGATATGCTGATAATTAGAGGTGTAAATGTATTCCCATCACAAATTGAAAGTGTGCTTCTGGAACTTGGAGAAACAGCTCCTCATTATTTAATAATTGTTGACAGAGTAGGCAATCATGATACAATAGAAGTACAGGTAGAGATGACTGAAAACTTTTTCTCCGACTCGGTTAAGTACATTGAGAGTTTGGAGCATAGAATCAAGTCAAAGCTTGATTCTGTTCTTGGGCTTAATGTTAAAGTAAGTCTCGTTGAGCCTAAAACCTTGGCCAGAAGCGAAGGGAAAGCCAAGAGAGTCATTGATAAGAGAAAGATGTAAGGGGGCTTGGTTATGGGGGTAAGACAGATTTCCGTATTCTTGGAGAACAAGGCAGGCAGGCTGTCCGATGTTACCAAAGTTTTGGGAGACAATAACGTTGACATATCGGCTTTGTCCATTGCTGATACTGCTCATTTTGGAATTCTACGACTTATCGTCAACAATCCTGATTTGGCAGAGACGGTCTTGAAGAAAAATGGGTATACAGTCAGTATTTCAAACGTAATTGCCATTGCGATAGACGATAATCCAGGTGCTTTGGCAAAAGCGCTCGAAGTATTAACAGACGAGGACATCACAATAGAGTATATCTATGCCTTTACAGGCAAGACGGAGAACAAGGCATTGGTTGTTCTTAAAGTAGAGGATATAGAGAAGGCGACAGAGCTCCTCAGATCAAGAAACATCAGGGTTCTTGATGATTCCGAGGTTTACAGCCTTTAATTATATTTAATGCGTCTGCCATGTCTTTTGGCAGAGGTGCATGAATTTCCATGGGCATGTTAATGACAGGGTGAATGAAATACACCTTGTAGGCATGAAGTGCTTGTCTCTCCATAAATGAACAAGGCTTGTTATACAAGCTATCACCAAGCAGAGGAAAGTTTTCATACAGGCAGTGCACACGAATCTGGTGTGTTCTGCCTGTTATTGGTCTAAACTCAACAAGCGCATGGTTTTCATATCTTTCAATTACCTTGTATTCTGTAACTGAAGCATAGCCTTCTTCATGAACTATTCTTTCCATTGAATACTCTTCTTTTCTTGCAATTGGCGCATCTATTATTCCAGAATCATAATTGGGTTGTCCATTCGTTAATCCCAAATACTTTTTAATAAATACATTTCTTTCGCCTTGAAGCTTCAATTGCTCCTGAACATAGGGGTTTTTTGCAATAATTACTATGCCTGAAGTATCCTTGTCAAGGCGGCTTACCAAGTGTATTCCGTGTCTTTTTCCTTCTTCATTCATCCTGTACACCACTGCGTTTAACAAAGTGTCGGCAAGATGATTCCTTACAGGGTGGGATACCATGTAAGGTGGTTTGTTGCATACAAGCATTGCATCATCTTCATACAGGATTTCAAGGGGAATGTTTGTCGGAATTATGTCTGTATCTTCCTGTCTGCAGTTTAACAACACTGTGATTACATCTCCGCATTTAACCAAATGATTAACACGTACATTTTCACCATTCAACAAAACCCCTTCGTTATACTTCACAACCCGTATCATTCCGGAAGAAAGCTTCGTTCTATCCTTCAATATTCTGCTGATTTTCTTTCCTTCATCCTTTTCACTTACCACATATGTCAGTCTGTCTGTTGGCTGCATTTTATCCTCTTTCAAAACTATATTCTATTCATTTTTATTATAGCATATTTTGTTAATGTTAACAGATAGGTCTCTACGGCCTTGTTGAGCCAAATGGTTCTGACAAAACTCTCCTTTTATTATACTGCTTAAAGATTTCAAAATATTATGTTGAAAGATGTATTTTATAATGTTATAATAATGTTAACAAAAAACTGTTAGGAGGCGTACAGGTATGAAAAGAAAACTTATTTGCTTAATACTTGTAACGATTTTGTTGTGTTCGTTATTTTCAATGAATGTAATGGGAAAGACGGTCCTATTTTCAAATGAAGATGGCGTAACCATCTTCTACGAGGATTTTGAAGATTATGAGATGCCTGCTGACTTGATTAACAATCTCATGGGCTACTGGAGGTTTGAAGACGACAGCGCACTTGGTTCTGCACATAATGATTTCAATATAATTGAAACTGAAGATGGAACCCAGGCGTTGTACGCTCACTGGATTCATGGTCGACTTATGAAAAGTGATACAGACCTGATTGTAAAGAGTCCGTTTGTATTAGGTGGAAGAATAATGGCGCAGGGAGACACTGCTACTTACCATGGAACCTTTATTTGGATAAGAAGCTCCAAAACACCTTTGGTTTCGCAAAATGGCAGGCTTCTCAATGAGTATGAAGAAGACATTGACAAGGAAGTTGGAGGCACCGGACTTGCTCTGGAACTATATAGCAACAAGATAGATGTCATAATTAGAGAGTGGAGCGAGGAGACAGAAGACGGACTGTTTTCCAACAGGACACCAATAGATCTTCCTGAAGGAGTAGATCTAACAAACAATTTTGTTGACTTTCTTGTTGAAGATGATGGAAATGTTATAAAAGTAACATTTGACAACACATTATTGTGCACTATTGAATATTCCGAACCCAAGGAAGGGTACTACAGTAAGGCGGTTGTAAAGGACGCAGAGGGCAATGTGCTGAATGAATCCGAGGTTGCAACCTTGTGTGCTGATGATGAGGCTGCGATTGCCTTTGCAAACCGTGCAGGCATTT
>DUPL01000036.1 GCA_012838385.1 Clostridiaceae bacterium | reverse complement strand
TAGTCGGTTGCCATCATGGATGCATAAGCTTCAAGGCTGTGAGTCAAAGCATCTATACCGGAGGCGGCAGTCAATCCCTTTGGCATGGACATCATCAAATCCACATCGATAATAGCCATGTCTGGAAGCAGCTCATAATCCGCCAAAGGATACTTGATACCGGTCTTTTCGTCGGTTATAACGGCTAAAGGAGTAACTTCCGAACCAGTACCAGCGGTGGTTGGAATTGCAATGAAGTATGCCTTCTCTCCCATCTTGGGGAAAGTGTAAACCCTCTTTCTGATATCCATGAACACCATCGCCATGTCATGGAAGTCAACATCCGGATGCTCATAGAGAACCCACATGATTTTCGCAGCATCCATTGCAGAACCTCCACCTATTGCAATAATGCAGTCAGGTTCGAAGGAACGCATTGCAGCAGTACCCTTTAACGCATTCTCAAGAGTCGGATCAGGCTGCACATCATAGAAGGTTGTATGATTTATACCCATCTCGTCAAGTTTGTCGGTAACTACCTTTGTATAGCCATTCTTGTACAGGAAACCGTCCGTAACTATGAACACTCTCTTCTTGTTCAAAACTTCCTTGAGTTCCATCAAGGCGACAGGCAGGCAACCTTTCTTGAAATAAACCTTTTCAGGGGTCCTGAACCAAAGCATATTCTCTCTCCTTTTTGCAACAGTCTTAATGTTAATCAAATGCTTTACTCCGACGTTTTCGGATACGGAGTTACCTCCCCATGAACCACAGCCAAGTGTAAGGGATGGAGCAAGCTTGAAGTTGTAAAGGTCACCTATTCCACCATGGGAGGATGGAGTGTTGACAAGTATTCTGCAGGTTTTCATTCTGCGTGCAAAATTCTCAAGCTTTTCTTTTTCAGCAGCTTCATTCAGGTATATTGAAGCGGTGTGGCCAAGTCCTCCGTCTTTAACCAGCACACTGGCCTTGTCAAGAGCATCCTCGAAGTTTTCAGCTCTGTACATTGCAAGTACCGGTGACAGCTTCTCGTAAGCAAATTCTTCATTCAAGGATACATCGGTAACTTCACCTATCAGTATCTTTGCATCAGCAGGTACTTCGATTCCTGAAAGTTCTCCAATCTTGTGAGCGGACTGGCCAACTATTTTGGCATTCAAGGAACCATTTATAATTATAGTCTTTCTAACCTTGTCAATCTCATTATCGCCAAGGATGTAGCATCCTCTTTTTGCAAACTCCTCTTTTACTTTGTCATAAATACTGTCAAGAACAATAACCGACTGCTCGGATGCGCAAATCATTCCATTGTCAAAAGTCTTGGAATGTATAATTGAGTTGACTGCAAGAACCAAATCTGCAGAATCGTCAATTATTGCAGGAACGTTTCCTGGGCCAACACCTATAGCAGGTTTACCTGAGGAATATGCCGCCTTGACCATGCCGGGACCACCTGTTGCAAGGATAAGGTCGCAGTTGGCCATTATGTAGTTTGTCATTTCCAGTGATGGAACGTCTATCCATGCAATAATGTCTTCAGGAGCACCTGCCTTCACTGCAGCTTCGTATACGATTTTAGCAGCCTCGATTGTGCATTTCTTCGCTCTTGGATGAGGACTGATAATTATGCCATTTCTAGTCTTCAATGCAATTAAAGCTTTGAATATTGCAGTTGATGTAGGATTGGTGGTTGGTATTACTGCCGCAAGTACTCCTACCGGTTCTGCAATTTGCACAATACCAAAAGATTCATCCTCTTGGATTACTCCACAAGTCTTTACATGTTTGTATGCATTGTATATATATTCGGAGGCATAGTGGTTTTTAATAACTTTGTCTTCCACAACGCCCATTCCGGTTTCTTCAACAGCCATCTTTGCAAGAGGTATTCTTTTCTTGTTTGCAGCCATTGCCGCTTCATAGAAAATTCTGTCTACCTGCTCTTGCGTAAACCCAGCAAACTTTTCTTGTGCTTCTTTTACTTTCGCCAGCTTTTCAGTTAAAGCTTCTATGCTGTTAATAATCATAATCTTTTTCCTCCTTGTCACTTGTAAATAAATAACAATCCAAACT
>DUPL01000035.1 GCA_012838385.1 Clostridiaceae bacterium | reverse complement strand
CTCTTATCATGGAGCCACCATCGTCATTGACTGAATTTCTAAGAACCAGTTTTTCAAATCTTTTTACCCTGTTGCCGTAGTGATCTCTAAGGTCATCAAAGAACTCATAGTCAAAGGTACCTGTATGCTCGGTATACTCTCGTCTCGCAATAGTTTCAATGATTTTATGAATGCATTTCTTGAAGTTCCGCCGGCGGTTCGAATGCCGCAGTTCTGGGACAGTACCAAAGTGCCATCTGATTCAAAAAAGGCTACATGGGCTTCTCTTTCCCATTGCCTGCCTCTTTGGTTGTAGTTTTTTGGATACCACCAGTCTTCATCTCTCTGCGGATTGTTTGTCTTTGTGAAATCGTAAGTAGCGCCCTTTATCATAATACCTTCTTCGTATCCGTAAAGGTTTTTTTCGTCGGTGGTTATGCATACCACCATGGCTCCAAAGTGTTCTGCAAAGTCTTCAATACCTGTACCTATTATGTATGTATATGTTTGTGTTCTTCCGTGCTTTTTACCGTCTGCGAAAATAGCAGCCCTAACCACCACAACCCTTGGGAAGTTATTGGAGGTATTTATAACATCGATGCTTTTTGTGTACTTGTAAGTTTTTCGTATGCCTGCAAAGTCCATATACTCATAATCAGGCTCTTTGCCGCCGGAGAACATGTAGACTTCGCCTGTCTTTGTTATGAGTTCACCTTTCTGCGGAGTCCTTGCGTTGTGGTTCGTCATTGTGTAGAGAATCTCTAAGTCTTTATCATCCACAACTTCATCGTCTTCGTTTAATATGTAAAGTGACAGGGAGAGGTCATGGGGATAGAATCCAGGATTGTAGGAAGGAACTATCCTGTATGTATGCTCAGGTTTAACTTCTTCCCCGTTACTACCAGTTATGCTTATTAGAAATATAACTGTAAGGAGCAGAACAATCAGGGCGAATATGGACTTTAAAGCTATTTTATATGCTCTCACTTTTTACAAAACCTCTATCAACATATTTGCAAACAAGTTGTGCATTTCTCTTGTGGGATGATTGATAAGATTACTAAGGAGAACTGTTGTGTCGATACCTTCCTCATGCATTTGTTTCCATTTTGAATAAGCATCAACAACAGTAACATTCATTCTTTTGCACAGGGCTTTTGCAGATTCAATATATAAATCAAAAGTACCGCCATTCTGCATGGCGGCGGTAGTTTTTGCAGCTTCCTTTGCAGAATTAAGAGTTTCATCATGAACGTATGTGTTCATCATGTTCGGAGTCATGAATATGACCCTAATACCTTTGTCTTGTATTTGAGTAAATATATGTTCAAGTTTGGATATATAATTATCAAGGTTATCTCTTCCTCTGCACACGTCGTTCAGGCCAAAGCATACAACGACAGTATCAGGATTGTGTTCAAGAACATCTTTTGAGAGTCTTGCTACTGCACCATCCACACTGTCACCGCTTATTCCGGAATTTATAACTTCAAGAGGTTCAACCCCATATTTTTGAGTCCAAAGCTTTTTTAATTTGTTGTGGTAAACATTTCCATAATCCCTAACCGTGTCAAAACCGCCTTCGACATCATATAGTTCAAAACATCCTTCTGTCACACTGTCGCCTAAAAATACTATTCTCATACACAACCTCATTTCTTTAACATATGATTATTGTAACATTTTTATTGTGTTTTGCAATACACATTTTACTCGGTACAATTTGTGAAATCGACCTCCTTTTAAAATTTTTTTACTTGCAATTTCAACTGTTTTGTGTTAGTATAATCCCAATGCACTTGTAGCTCAGTGGATAGAGCAACCGCCTCCTAAGCGGTAGGTCGGACGTTCGACTCGTCTCAAGTGCGCCATGAGGGCTGTCACGTTTCGTGACAGCCCCTCTTGTTATTCAAGCAATGTTTTAACCATGTTTTTCTCCCAGTCAATATCAACGTATAACCTTGTATTTCTTTTTGATTAATACCTCTTGCTTGATACATTTTATGCATGTATAATATTAACAAATATTGTTAATCTGGAGGATGCGATGAAAAAGAACACATAGCTTGTTATACTTGCCGTTGTAGGTATATGCCTTTTGGTAATTGCATATGTACTTCATTTGATGGATTACATACCAGGATTGAAAACAGTATTAGATCGTGGTTTGTTCGATGAAAAATATATGCTTTGGATAGGCAACACTGAAATCATTATGATGGCACTGGCCGGCATGTTTGGATTGTTGTGTCTTAAGGTTAATTCTCTTAGGCATGTGAGAAATGTTTTTCTGATTCTTCTTGTGTTATTTATGCTTGCAAGTTCATCAGTTTTGTTTTTCTTCACTGAAGACAAGGTTCCTCATGGTGGAAATGCGCTTCTGTCTGAAAACATGCATTATCTTATGATTCGCTATGCAGCCATCGGTGGAGTGCTGGCTATTATACTGTATGTAATTGCTGTTTTTGCAAAAGACAGAATATTCAGTATAATTGCAACGATAGTTGGCGTGGCTGGACTTCTGTTTTCTCTTATGGCGTTTACGCTTACATGAATAAGTATCTTTGAAAACCTTGTTGAGCAAAGCAAGAGCTACAGGTTTGATTCGGTGCAGTATTATCCAATGCTACTTTTTCATTTAGGCTCTATATTGGTTATTGTTTCACTTTTGCACTTGAGTAGAGTCGCAATAAAAAAAGGAGATGAAACGGAGATACCTTAATTTATGTGGATAATGATTTTTTTCTGTATTGTGCAGGGGTGCATTTCATTTCCTTTTTAAAATGTCTGTAAAACAGCTCCCTGGTAGGATATCCTGTAAGATTTACAATATCGTCTATGGGGAGCATTGTATTACGAAGCAATAGACATGCGTTGTTGAGTCTGTACTTTGATATTATTTCAGTCAGAGTCAGTCCAGTGGTTTCCTTTATTTTTCTACTCATGTATGATGGTGAATAGTTGAAGAGCTTTGATATGGATTTTAGTGAAGCATTTTTGGGATTTAGTTTTATATATCCAAGTATGTTGACTATGTTTATATCATTTTCCTTTGTGCTTGTATTATCCGATCTGTAAACTTTTATATCCAATGAATGATTTTTGATTATGTACGCCAGAATGATATGGAGAAGACAGTCCTTAACGGATGATGACAGTTCATTGGGGTATATTGCTTCATATATAAGGGTGTCTAAAAAAGAGCGGATCTGCATGTCATCTCCTGCTGGACAGAATATGATTCCGGAATTATTGTATTCAACAGTATCGTTAAAATAGTTGGATATAATGTTGTCGCTACAAAGTATGCTGTAAAAGAGTTTCTTAAAATTTGATTTCCTTACAATAATATTCATTAAAACACTGTCGCTGTCAATTTCAATTGAATGCTTGACATCTGGCCCCATTATGCAAAAATCACCCTCATACATTTGAATTCTGTTCCCTCCAAGTATATTAATGCAGGTTCCTCTATAGACATAGGGGATTTCAACAAAGGAATGGGAGTGCATACATGACGGCATATACCTTGCATGCCTAATAACTACGATATTGTCAGATGTTTTTTCAAATGCTTCTTCCTCTGTGTAATATGGAGTATAGTGTTGCATGTTTTCATAATACATGAATCTTTCCAGAGGGTAGGAAAACCTGGCACAAACATCTGGTATGTCTTCAGAGCTTTTTACAAGTTTCTTTAGCTCCATATATTTTAAGTTATATAGTTCATCCTCAGTAAATACTATGGATGCATCTATTGCTGCACGTATGTCCATAAGACACCTCCGAGTAAAGAAAAGATACATATTATTATATAATTATACACTGCGCAATTTAAATTAATTATATATAATTACAACAACCTATTCAATGTTGATAATTATAAAATGTTTGGAGGAGTAGTTTATAAGCTTGTCCTTCAGTCTTTGCAACGATTAAGACATTGTAAATATTGCGGAGGTGCCATATGTGTAAATCACGTGTTCTGATACTGGTTGTATTTATAGCGGCTGTGGCAGTGTTCCTTGGTGCTTGTGACAGTGAGTCAAATTCTGACGGTAATGTTAAACCCACAGTAAATCAAACACCAAAGATTACAGCAGCTCCTACAGTTACCAATACTCCATCTCCAACGCCGAATATTGGGAATAACGTAGCTCTGTACAAGAAAACTCAGGTTTCATCTACGGTCGATGAGAGTTATCTCCAGTGGGGATGGGGTCAGGAGTTTATTAATGACGGAACTTTGGAGTTGAGTTTTACTTCTGCAGTCAAGAGGAACATGGATTCCCCTGATGTAGAAGAGTGGATTATAATCGACCTGGAAAAAGAGTATTCAATTCATCTGGTTATACTGTATCCCCGTCAGGATAATGGACGTGGTTTTCCTGAGGATTATCAGATAGATGTGTCTTCCGATAACGAGACATGGGAAACTGTGTATACAAAAACTGAAGACAAAGGTTCTGAAGACGAGGATGTAGATCCCAGAGAAATTGAGCTTGAAGCAGTTTCAGCAAGATACATAAGATTGCTGGCCACAAAACTCACGGATGTTCCAGATACAAGTGATGGATATCTGCTGCAGATGGCTGAAATGGAGGTATATTCCTTTGATGAAGAGTAAAGCGTACTATTTTACAAAGAAAGGTTTAGTGTTGTTGATTATGTTGGCTGTGATTTGTAGTGCAGGCTGTAGCTCCAGCAGTAGAGGGGATTTAAAAAAGATATATGATGAGTATGAAGGCAATACTTTATTGATAGGCGGTTGGGTAACGCCCAGAGGAGAGTTTGTAAAAACTGCTGAAGAGGCAGAAGCAAGATACAAGGAACTTGCAGATGCAGGAATCAACATGATGTACACTTTTGACGATACAGACGATCCTGATAGATTGAAAAGAGTCATGGACGCAGCAGAAAAAAGTGGAATCAAGCTTGTTGTCCATTTGGACTTAAATAATTTTAATCACTCATTGGATATAGTAAACATGACAAAGGATCATCCGGCAGTTATAGGATACATCCTGAAGGATGAACCCCCTGCATCCTTGTTCCCCGGGCTCTTGGCTTTGAGGAAAAAAGTATACGATATTGTAGGGGATGACAAAATCATTATGATAAATTTGTTACCCAACTATGCTAGTGACGCACAGTTGGGAGTAGTACCTAAGGATGGTAAAACATCTTATCAGATATATGTGGAGCAGAGTATGAAAATCGTTAACCCTACCTTGTTGTGTACTGATTATTACATGTTCCGTGCCGGCAAGGATGGTGACCCAGGGGTGCTGGCTGGATATTATAGAAACATGTTTGATTTAAGAGATGCAGCGAATGAGTATGAAGTAGATCTATGGGGGTTTCTGCAGAATAGCGGCTGGGCAGGCATGAGGGAGCCGAACAAGGCCGAGCTTCGTTTTTCTGCTCATGTAAATCTGGCTTTCGGAGTCAAGTGCCTTGCGTACTTTCTGTGCTGGAATCCACATGCGGACAGTATAAAGGGTGATGGCAGATATGATCCTACCAGCATGATATCTTATGACGGGAAGATAACTGACAACTATTACAAGGTTCAAGCCATAAACAAGGAGCTGCATGCAATGAAAGGTGTTTATCTTGATTACAAACATAAAGGCATTATCATGTATGAAAAAACACCTTTTGTAAAAAGCACAATTCCTGAGGAAAACCTTTTGGAGTCTTTTAATGAACTGGTGAGCTTGGATGCAGCAAGGAACACCCTTGTCGGATGCTTTGAAAAAGAAGGCAAAACAGGTCTATATGTGGTAAACTGTGATTATTCTGATAATGGAGTCAATACTGTCAAGTTGAAGCTTAATGACAAGCACACGTACAGAATATGGAGCAAGGATGGATTGATTGCACAGAAGAAATCGGATACAGTCAGTCTCAAGCTTATTCCGGGAGAAGGTGTGTTTGTACAGATAATTGATTAGAATCAGGAAGCGGTGCAAGATTCGCACCGCTTATTTTTGTTCAGTAATGGCATTTTGTCTTATCCGGGTGCATATTTGCAACTAATGATGAAATCTTAGGTGAATTCATAACCATAGCCGGGCCTTCTGGAAAAGGCAAATCAACTCTTTTAAATCTGGTTTCAGGGTTTGTTAAACCTACAGGAGGAGAAATATGGGTTGACGGAAAAAATCTGAACAAGATGAATGACGCCCAAGTATGCGATTACAGGAACAAACGTATTGGCTACATATTTCAAACCTTCAACCTTATACAGCAGTTTAACGTGCGGGACAATGTGGCTGTACCACTTCTGCTTTCAGGCATGAAAAAGAAAGAATCATACAAAAAGGTTGAAGAACTCCTTGAAAAGGTTGGCATGACAAACCGCATGTTTGAGTATCCAAGAACTCTTTCAGGAGGAGAGCAGCAGAGGGTGGCCTTTGCAAGAGCTATGGCAAACAGTCCGGATATTATTCTTGCCGACGAACCAACAGGTAACCTTGATACACGGAACGGAGAGATTATTGTAAATCTACTGATGGAAACGAACAAGGAATATGGCACAACTGTTTTATGCGTATCTCATGATGAAAGGATAATAGAAAAAGGGCAGAGGACAATTTTGATTGAGGAAATTACATGTGTTGAATAAAGGGCCTGTTGCAATCTGCATCAGCCCCTTTTTGTGCTATAATATCTCTTTGTAGCTTCCAAGATAGTTGAACTGCTCTATACCGCACTCAAGCTCGCTTATGAGCATGAACAACTCCGGTGTGTATACTGATGTGTCTATGTCGAAGTAGAACAGGAACTCAAAGTCTCTGCCCGGTATTGGCCTTGACTCAATTTTTGCAAGATTCAGGCCAAGGGCGTAAAACCTTGCCAGCACATGGTAGAGAGCACCTGGTTTGTGGGGTATTGTAAGGGTTATGCTGGTTCTGTCTGCTCCGGGATATATCTCAAGATCCTTGGATATGCATATGAATCTTGTATAGTTGTTGTCATTGTTCTGTATGTTGTAGGACAAAACAGCAAGATTGTATATGTCAGCACAATCCTTTGATGAAATTGCAGCTATGTCATCCCTTCCAGACTCGGATACATACTTTGCAGCAAGGGCGGTATTATCTATCTTCGTTACCTTTACTCCCTTCAAGGTAGCAAGAAAATCGCTGCACTGGTTCAGCGCCTGTTCATGGGACACAACCTCCTTGATATCTGACAATTTTACTCCTCTTTTAGCCAGAAGTGTATGATCAACCCTGAGGCGGGCGCTTCTAACGATAAAGAATTTGTACTTGCCCATAAGGTCATAGACCTGATTGACCGAGCCTGCGGTACTGTTTTCAAGTGGCAGAACTCCATAATGGCAAAGACCTTTCTCGACAGCTTGAAATACCGCTTCAAAGCTGTTGAAATACATAATAGTTGGTATTTTAAACAGCTTGTCGCAGGCAAACTGTCCATATGAGCCTTCATCGCCCTGGACTGCAACAACAGCCTTTTCAGGGAACTGACGTGGAGTCATCTTTGATCTGTCCGCAATTATTTTTGCCAGATTGGTAGCTTGGTTTACACAGGAGTACTGATATGAGCGGCTTAGGTCCATAAGGGTGTTGAACAGCATTCTGCTGAATATCTCAAGGCCAGTTTCGGCATTTTCATCCACTTTGCGTATTAGTTCTCTTTCTCTTTTCTTGTCCTGTATGGGAAGGTTGTTTTCCTTTTTGTATTTGGCAATTTCCAGGGAAATCTTCATCCTCTGGGTAAACAGTTTCAAAATCTCGCTGTCTATACTATCAATCTTGTCTCTTAATTCATTAATATCCATTTCATTCCGCCCTTTCATATATTAATAAATCCAATAAGGCTATCGCACATGCCGCTTCAACAACAGGCACCGCTCTTGGTACAATACAAGGATCGTGACGTCCTTTTATTTCAAGAATGGTGTTTTCCTTTCTGGATAAACTTATCGACCTTTGCTTCTGTGCAATGGAGGAGGTAGGCTTGATTGCGACTCTGTATATAATTGGCATGCCGGAAGATATTCCTCCAAGAATACCCCCATGGTTGTTTGTATATGTTTTGATTGTGCCTTCATCGTCGTAATAGAATTCATCGTTGTTTTCGGAGCCTTTCATTTCAGAAACCATGAAACCTGCACCAAACTCAATGCCTTTGACGGCTGGAATTCCAAAGGTTACTTTCGCTATGTTGTTTTCTATTCCGTCAAATATAGGTTCTCCAATACCTGCAGGCAATCCCACTACAGCACATTCAATTGTTCCGCCTACTGAATCCATGGACATTCTGGCACTTTCTATCCTTTCTCTCATAAGCGCGCCTTTTTCATCATCCAGTACGGGAAACTCCTTTTCCTTTATGCTTTCAAGTTCCTCCCTGCCAATACTGACAGGGTCAAAAGGTTTGTCCATTACATCCTGAATTCTGGCAATATGAGCACCTATTGATATGCCCTGTTTCTCCAACATCTGCATGCATATGTTCCCCGCAAAGCAAAGAGGCGCAGTCAGCCTGCCTGAGAAATGGCCTCCTCCTCTTATGTCGTTGGCTCCCTGGTATTTTACATATGCAGGGAAGTCTGCATGGCCAGGTCTTGGCATGTCCCTTAAGTTATCGTAATCCTTGGACCTTGTGTCGGTATTGTGGATAACTGCACAAATTGGAGCACCCACTGTAACATTATCTACAATTCCAGAGAGTATTTCAGGCATGTCCTTTTCTCTTCTCTGAGTACTGTAAATATTTCTGCCAGGAGCTCGTCTTTCCATAAATCCATGCAATTTATCCATGTCTATTTCAATGCCTGCTGGTATGCCGTCCATGACAACACCAATGGCTTTTGAATGGGACTGTCCAAATATCTGAACTTTTATTCTATTCCCGTAGCTCGATGACATCGAAAACACCCTTTCTTCTCTTGAAATCATCAAAGAATGTAGGATATGATTTGTTTACCGCTTCTGCGTTTTTAATAATCACATCATTTTTGCATGCACCTGCAGCAATTGCCATAGACATGGCAATCCTATGATCATTATAACTGTCTGCAATACCGCCTTCAAGCATTTCTTTGCCATTAATAACTAAACTGTCTTCAAATTCTGTAATGTCTGCACCCAGATTTCTTAGGTTTTGTGCAACAGTACTCAATCTATCGCTTTCCTTTATTCTAAGTCTGTATGCGTTATATATTCTGGTTGTGCCTTTGGAAACAGAGGCAAGTGTTGCAATAATTGGTACCAAGTCTGGAATTTTTGCAGCATCTACATCCCTTGCAAGCAGGTTGTTTCTTGTAACCTTGTAACCATCATCAATCTTTTCGACCTTTGCACCAACACGGATTAGATGCTCCACAATATATTTGTCTCCCTGAAGAGATCGTTCGTTGACCCCTTTAATAACCATGCCTTCCTCACTCATGGCTCCTGCCACAAACCAGAATGCTGCATTGGACCAATCGCCTTCAGCTTCAATATGTTTCGGTGAAGTGTATTTTTGTCCGCCAGTTACATAAAAGCAGGTGTTTTCATTTTCTCTTGTTTCCTGCACCTTTATTCCATATTTTCTTAACGTGTTAAGGGTCATGTCAATATAGGGCCGGGATTCTACCGGCGGCGTAATTATCAACTTGCTTTCTTCCTGTAAAAGAGGGAGCGCAAACAAAAGACCTGTGACAAACTGGGAGCTTATGTTTCCAGCAATTTTAAAGATGCCAGGTGTTAATTTCCCTTCCAATACAAGAGGAAGGTACGCATCGTCAGGCCTCTTAATCCTGACTCCATGGGCTTCAAGCTCCTCCACAAGAGGGGAAAGGGGTCTTTCTGGAAGTCTTCCTCTGCCTGTAAAGGTGGCATTAATGCCCAGTGCTGCAGCAATCGGAATAAAGAATCTCAAAGTAGAGCCGCTTTCGTTGCAGTCAAAGTGATATTCCTTGTCAACATCAATTGGCACTGGTTTGATTTTAAGCATGTTGTGTGCGTAATCGACTGTGCAGCCTGCTTCCCTTATGCAGTCAATGGTCGCCTTAATATCTTCCGACATTATGTTTACATGAAGATTTGTCTCATTTTTTGACAATAAAGAACCAATCAGAATGCGATGCGCATCTGATTTTGATGAAATTGCCTCAATTTCACCACTAAGTTTTCCTGGTTTAATCCGTACATCCATACTACATACCTGCTTCAAAATATTTTTCCAAGTCCTTCACATCTATTGTCTGCAAAAAGCATTCACCAATTCTTTTCGGCAATACCAGATTAATCTTTTCTCCCTGTCTTTTCTTGTCTGACAAGGCAGCATTGATTAATGTTTCAACATCATAAGGACATTGTGTAGGAAGATTGTATAGTCTTAGAGTTTCGACAAGTCTGTCAGTTATGTCTTCATCTGAGAAACCTAACTTGTATGCCGCTTTGGAGGCCATACACATGCCTATTGCAACGGCGGAACCGTGGCTCAAAGTGTAATTGCTTGCCTTCTCGATGGCGTGTCCGTAAGTGTGTCCATAGTTTAAAAGCTGCCGTACTCCCATATCACGTTCATCTTCATTTACAATATCTCTTTTTATGGACACACATCGTTCTATAACTTCCTCCATTTTATCCTTAAGCAAATTCATTTCAGCCAGATTAAAAAGATGCTCATCTTTTATAACTCCATACTTGACAACCTCAGCAACACCATCTGAGAAGACATGGTCAGGCAGTGTTTCCAGGGTTGAATAATCACAAAGCACAAGGTCTGGCTGATAAAATGCTCCTGCTAGGTTTTTCCCTTCATCCAGATTAATTGCGGTCTTGCCTCCGACGGAAGAATCTACGCAAGCAAGGAGGGTGGTGGGTATCTGCACAAACTTGACTCCTCTGAGATATGTAGCTGCGGCAAAGCCAGCCACATCTCCTGGGATTCCGCCTCCCAGCGCAATGATAATGTCTGATCTTGTTAGTTTGTTTGAGGCAAGAAAGTTAAGTATATTTACAAAGTTTTCTGCACCTTTTGAGTTTTCACCAACTGGAAATACATATTTTACCACCTTGTGGCCGGACTTTTCCAGAGATTCAACAACAACGGGCGAATACATACTATCCACAGTTTCGTCTGTAATTATGCAATTGGTTTTTACTCCAAATTTGTCTTTTAGAATATCGCCGGTATTTCTCAAAATATATGGAGATATAACAACATCGTATGATTTTGATGCATTTACTGTAACAATAGCCATTTACATATCCACCCTTTTCTTTATGTCTGCTCCTTCCTTAAGAAGCTGCCTGATCGTGTCGGCATCTCTTTCCTTGATAGCCTTGTTTATCTTTACAAGGTTATCGATTAAAAAATCGATTTCGTTAGTCAAATTGTCAGCATTTTCAAGAAACAGCTCCGTCCACATATCCGGATTAAGGTATGCAACCCTTGTCAAATCCATGTAGCTGCCTGCCGAAAAACCTTTGTGTTTTTCCGAAGCAGGACTTTTTACATAAGCGTTTGACACCACATGAGCAAGCTGCGATGTATATGCAATCATTGCGTCATGTTCTTCTTTTGTAGTTATTGTGATATAGCAGCCAATTTGTTCAAAAAGCTCAGCAAGTACTTTCGGACACTCTGTGTTTTCTTCAGGTACCAGTATCATGGAGGCTTTGTTAAACAGTGTAGGAGAGGCGTAATCTATTCCAGAGAACTGTCTTCCTGCCATAGGATGTCCACCTACAAAAGTAAAGTTATTGTCTTTTGTGTTCGCCCATATTTCCTCGCATACGGATCTTTTAACACCTGCACAGTCTACAACAATTGCCCCTCTTTTGAAGCTGTCCCTATTCTTCAGTACAAACTTTACCACATCTTTCGGATACAAGGCCAATACTACTATGTCGCATTCGGTAAGAAGGTCATTATCCAGTACTTTGTCGATGAAGCCCAGTTTGAGCGCTTTTTTGATTGTTTTCTCATCCAAATCATAGCCAAAAACGGCATGGCTTGTCTTGGAATTGAATGCCCCGGCGAGGGATGCACCTATCAAGCCGAGGCCGATTATCCCGATATTCATCTCTTTTCCTCTCATATTTCTACCAGTTTTCTATCAGTGAAAATCGTAAACATCTTCTTTACGTCCTGCATCAAATCATCAAACTGTGCTGGATTTAATGACTGAGCACCATCACTTAAAGCCTTCTCAGGATCATTGTGAACTTCAACCATTATTCCGTCTGCGCCTGCAGCAATTGCTGCAAGAGAAAGAGGAGGCACTATTGGTGCAATTCCAGATGCGTGGGACGGGTCGACTAGTACGGGTAGGTGGGAGTACTGTTTCAGTAGCGGAACAGCTGCAATATCAAGGGTGTTTCTTGTTGACGTCTCAAAGGTCCTAATCCCTCTTTCACACAAGATAACGTTATTGTTTCCACCTGCCATAATGTATTCGGCGGACATTAAAAACTCGTTGAGTGTGTTTGCAAGACCTCGTTTTAGAAGAATCGGTTTTCTTGTCATTCCCAATTCCTTCAATAGTTCAAAGTTCTGCATATTGCGTGCGCCAACCTGAATTATGTCCACATCCTCAAACAATGGAAGGCTTCCTACATCCATAATCTCAGTTACTATGGGGAGGCCGGTTTCCTTTTTTGCTTCAAGGAGCATTTTTATACCCTTGTCTCTGTGTCCTTGGAAAGCATAAGGTGATGTGCGAGGTTTGAAAGCACCGCCCCGCAAAAGTGTTGCTCCTGATTTTTTTACTGACTTTGCAACTTCAATAATCTGCTCGGTTGATTCAACGGAGCAAGGACCTGCAATAACATTGAAATGTCCTCCGCCAATTTTTATACCGCATACATCCAGGACAGTATCGTCGGGATGAAACTTTCTGTTGGCATTTTTGTAGGGCTCGGAAATGCGCATGACGCTTTCCACAATATTTAGGCCCTTTAGAAGTTCAATATCTATTGCACTTACATCACCAATGAGGCCTATGATTGTCTGGTATCTACCCTTTGACAAATGCACGTCGAGACCCTGGTTTTTAAGCCACTCTATTAAATTGTATAGCTGTTTTTCTTCTGCGTTTTTTCTTAAAATTAATACCATTGACATACACCATTTTCTATATGAGAAATAATCTGTTCTGGTGAACAGATTTGGGGAAATATTAACCGCTTTGATTTCTGCGGAAGTTTTGAGTTTAAATATCATTCTACCACATGATAAAAGCATGTGTCAATTATATTTTTGGAAGAGCTTGACTTTCTACACAAAAGAATCTGATAAGCGTTCTTTTGTATGTATACACACCGTACACTCTATTGCCCTCGGCTATGACTGAAGGGTAGGAAAACTCTCCCTCTCCATCCTCCAGAGTTAACTCATGCTTGAAAGTTAACCCTTTATCATAACTTGCAAGCAATGACAAAGGAGATCTGCCTGCTTCAACAGGATTGCATGCAAGTACCAGCATATCACTTTTTATTTTTACCAAATCCAAACCGCTGTTGTTGTTCGGTATGTTAATTGGATATGCCTTGCACCAGGTAAGGCCATTGTCTTTGGAATTGCTTCTGAAAATTCTTTGCCTGTTGGAACGCATAAGCATGTGCAGCCCGCTGGAATCTTCCCATATTGAAGGCTGTATAAGATTTGTCTTTTCATCTGGAGAAGGAACAATATTGCCCTTTGTCCACGTCTTTCCCCTGTCTTTGGATATGTCAACAAAACACTTCCACTGACCAATTTCTGTAGAAGCAGGAGCAACCAGCCATCCGTTGCTAAGGTAAATGGGCTTGTTTTTTACAGGACCTCTCCCGCCAATATCATCATTGCAGAGTCTTTCTGGCAAGGTCCATGTTCTCCCGTAATCTTTTGATTTGGTTATAAAGGTCATCCATGAAGCAATTGTTTTACCTGATTTGTAAAACAAAAGGAGCTCGTTGCCGTTGTTGAACAAAACAGGATTCCAATGTGGCAGCCCATCATCTAGAGAAACGCAAAGTGGCTTTTCCCATTTGTTGTTTATCCTAACTGAGACATATATTCTTACATCATCTTTTCCTTCTTCAGTACCGCCAAACCATGCTGCCACAAAACCATCATCAGTTTTTGCCAAAGTTGATGCATGGCAGGACGGTGTATTCTTTTCAAAAATGTTTTCCTTAAACAGAAGTTTCACCTTGAGAGGCCTCCCTATAATTGATATCAATAATATACCACAGAAACACAACTATTTGGTCCGAGTAATTAAATCAGATGACCGAAAGGGAAAATAAATATATAATATTAGTATAGTGTTTTTTATAAGGGTGATTTTTGTGATAATAGGCAGTGTTATTGTGAAAATATATGTACCAAGTGTCCATTCACTGAAGGAGAAAAGAACGATTGTAAAGAGTCTCGTAACCAAGGTTAAAAACAAGTTTAACGTTTCAATTGCTGAAGTAAGTGAAAACGATACCCACCAGACTATTGTATTGGGATTTGCCTGCGTTACTATATCAACAAAGCATGCAAACAGTATTATAGATACCGTTATCAATTTCATTGAAAACAATACAGAGGGTGATATAGTCGATATTGTTCGTGAAATCCTATAAATTTTATTTTTTGTTATATTAATGATATAATGTAAGAGTAGTCTAACTTTTATTGATTGGAGGAAATGCGATGAAAAAGAAAATAGCATTTTTTGATACAAAAGCATACGATAAACATTTCTTCGATATGTACAATAACGGAGATTTGAGATACAATACTTTGAAAGCAAACTGAACAAGCATACTGCCGAGATGACGAAGGGATACGATGCGGTATGTGCCTTTGTCAATGATGATATAAATGCGGACGTCATCGACGTCCTTTATGAAAACGGCATTGGTCTTGTTGCGTTAAGGTGTGCAGGGTACAACAATGTCGACATTAAGCATGCATACAAAAGGGTACATGTAACACGTGTACCTTCATATTCTCCTAATGCAGTTGCGGAACATGCTATGGCGCTTCTTCTTACGTTGAACCGCAAAATACACAGGGCATACAACAGGACTAGGGAACATAATTTCAGTCTTGAAGGTCTTACAGGCTTTGATTTGTACGGAAAGACTGTAGGCGTTATTGGTACAGGCAAGATAGGCAGAGCCTTTGCCAACATATGCAAGGGGTTTGGAATGAAGGTTGTTGCATATGACCTGTATCCGGCTCCAGATGCGGATTTTGAGTACAAGACCCTGGATGAAATATTTAAAGAGGCGGATATCATATCACTTCACTGCCCGCTAAACGAAGAGACAAGACATATGATAAATGATGAGTCTCTGGGCAAGATGAAGGACGGAGTAGCAATTATCAACACTTCAAGAGGACAACTTATAGATACACAAGCATTGATAAGAGCAATAAAATGTGGGAAAGTGGGAATGGCTGGTCTCGATGTATACGAGGAAGAATCAGAGTTTTTCTATGAGGACCATTCCAATAACATACTTCAGGATGACGCACTGGTCACTCTCATATCCATGCCAAATGTAATTGTTACTTCCCATCAGGCGTTCTTGACCAAGGAAGCATTGCAGGCAATTGCACAAACCACGCTAAAGAACATGCGCGACTATTTTGACGACAAGGTTCTTGTCAATGAAATTTGCTACAGATGTGAAGAGTACGGAATATGCGACATGGGGCACACAAAAAACTGCTTTTAAATATTTCTAGTTCTTTTTTATGCAATTGTTTGGTATTATTTAGAATATAATATACTACTTAACGAAATTTATGGTATAATTAGTTTACCAACCTTGGCGGAGGTTTTATTATGACAAACAAAAAGCAGATAAACAACGCATTGAAACCATATTTTAAAAGGCTTACGAAGGAGTCTTTCCTCAAAGCTTTAATAATTGGCATGATTGCAGGAGCGGTTGTGGGGCTTGTGATACTTGCTCTATCCCATGTACTGCCAATCAAGATATTCTTCTGGCATGCTCTTGTTGGATTCCTTATTTCATCGGCTGCAGCGATAATTATTGCATACAATCTCTTGAAACCAAATGTACACAAAGTGGCAGCCAGAGTGGATGGCCTTGGTCTAAACGAGAAGGTTCAGACCATGCTTGAGTTGCAGGATGAAGAGGGTACTTTTGCAAGAGTGCAAAGGGAAGACGCTATAAACACTCTTACAACTTTGCCTCCAAGACTTTTGAAGCTGGGTTTTCCCAAAAGGCTTGCTGCAGTTTGCGTTGCACTCATGGTCGCATTCTCACTTATTGGTTTTCTACCCAATGAGCACAGACAGGAACTTTTGGAAAAAGAAAAGCAGTTGTTGGAAGAACTGGAGAAAGTAGAAGATCTTCTTGAAAAGCTGGAAGAGGAAATTGAGGAGGCTGACCTTTCTCCGGAATTAAAGGAGGAGGTAATGGAGATTGTGGAGGAGCTCAAGGAGAAGCTGAAGAGTGAGAAATCAACCAGCAAGAAACTATCCGCAATCAATGAAGCCAAAGAAAAGTTTGAGGAACTTTTAAAAAAAGCCAAGGAACTAGAACTTGAAGACATATCAGACTCCTTGAAAGAAAATGATAATACCAAGGAGCTTGGTGAGGCCATTGAGGAAGGCGATACTGAAAAAGTAAAAGAGGAACTTGATGAGATTCTTGAAGATATTAAGGACTTAGAGGAGAATGAGCTGTCGGAGAAGCTGCAGGAGCTTGCAGAATCCTTCGAGAATGCTTCCGAAAATGCATCCAATGACCTTAAGGAATCCATGAAAGAACTGGCCAATAAGCTTAAGGAAGCTGCTGAAAAGGGCGAAATTGACATGTCAGAATTGGAAGATATGTTTGATGAGCTAGGCGAGAAACTTGAAGAGGCAATGACTGGCGAAGGCACGGAAATTGATAATATTGACCAGCTTCTTGAAGACTTGAAAAAAGTTCAGTCTGAAAGCGAAAATCCTGGAGAGAATCAGGACGGAAGCAAGGGCAAAAGCGAAGGCCAAAATGAAGGAGAAGGAGAAGGTGAAGGAGAAGGGCAGGATCAAGATGGAGGTGAAGGCAAAGGAGGAGAAGGAAATGGCTCTGGCGCCGGAAAGGGAGAAGGAAAGGAAACCAAGGAAGATGTAAGCATCTATGATCCTTCACTGATTGGAGGAGACGGCAAAGACGAATACGTGCCTGGCAAAAAGGACGAGAACGGAAACGTACAGAAAATTGAGCTGGGAGAAGCTGAGTTGAAAGAGGGCACCGTACCGTATGATGAAGTCTTCCAGGACTATTTGAACAAGGCAAGGCAGGCAATTGAAAGAGAAAGTGTTCCCGATGATATCAGGAGTTTAATAGAAAAATATTTTTCATCACTTGAGTAATGGAGGACTTTATGATAACTGAAAAAGACATATACGGTTTTCATGATTTGGTGGGCAAAATCTCTAAAGAGATAGCCAAAGACATGGTTGGTCAGACGGATGTTATTGAAGGCGTACTTATTGCTATGATTTCCGGTGGAAATATTCTTCTTGAAGGTGTTCCCGGACTTGGAAAAACGAGACTTGTGAGGACAATAGGCAGAGTTTTTGATTTGCCTTTTTCAAGAATACAGTTTACCCCGGATTTGATGCCTGCGGACGTGGTTGGTACGAATATTGTTGTAAAGGATGAAATGGGAAATTCGGTATTTAAATTCCAACCAGGACCGATATTCAGCAACATTGTGCTTGCAGACGAGATAAATAGGGCCACTCCGAAAACCCAATCCGCACTTCTTGAGGCAATGCAGGAGCATACTGTAACTGTTGGTGGAGTGTCAAGAAAACTTGATGAACCTTTCTTTGTTTTGGCCACCCAGAACCCTATTGAGCAGGAAGGCACTTACCCTTTGCCTGAAGCACAGATGGACAGGTTTATGTTTAAACTGCTTGTGAAGTTCCCATCTCCTGATGAACTTACTAATATAGTTAGAATGACACAGAAGAAAAATGACGAAACTGCAGACAAGGTGGCAACAGGCGAGGATATTTTGAAACTTAGGGAAGTGGCAAGAGGTGTCCCTGTTGCAGACCCTGTAATGGACTATGCCATGAGACTTATAACTAGGACGCATCCTGATCTGGATGAAGGGGCTCCAAGCAGCAAGAAGTATTTGAGATTCGGAGCAAGTCCAAGAGGTGCGCAAGCCTTGATTTCAGGAGCAAAAGTAAGGGCTCTTATGAATGGAAGGTACAATGTTTCATTTGAAGATATAGAGGTGCTCAGCTATTCTGTCTTAAGACACAGAATAGCGCTGAATTTTGAAGCCATGACTGAAGGTTTGACCAGCGACATGGTAATAGAGAGAATTATCAGCGAGACCGGCAGGGGCGTTTGATATGAGTGGAACACTTTTTGATGAAGGCTTCATGTCGAAGCTTGAAAACATGTCCCTGCACTTTAAAAATGCTGTTAACAGCGTTTACACAGGCGGAAGGCGTTCCAAATCCCATGGTAGCACTGTAGAGTTCTCGGACTTCCGGGAATATACTCCAGGAGATGATTACAGAAGGATAGATTGGAATGCTTATGCAAGATTTGAAAAATTTTTTATAAAGCTCTATCTGGATGAAAAACAGCTACATACAAGGATACTGCTTGATACTTCAAAGTCAATGGATTTTGGCGAGCCAAACAAAGGTTTTCTTGCCAAGAGGCTTGCCGCAGCTTTTGCATACATGGCAATAGGCTCATTGGACAGAGCTTCCATATATTCCGTTTCTGAGCATATGGAGCATGTATGTTCTGGCATTGAAGGGCGAAATGCCTTTTACAAGTCTCTTGAAAGGCTTGCGGCAGTTCCTTTCAAAGGTGAATCCAGGCTGTTTGAATGTGTCAAGGATATTAGGAACATATATCGCGGGGATGGAGCTGCGATAATAATATCTGATCTTCTAACAGACAGCGATTACAAGGCGATGATAGACTATCTTCTGTATTACAAACAGCAGATAATACTTGTCCACATATTGTCACCGGACGAATTAAACCCCCAGTACAGTGGAAGGGTAAGACTTTTGGACAGCGAGGGTAATGATTACAGGGACCTTGATATTACTCCAAGGACTTTGGATTTGTACAAAAGGACTTTAAGGAGCTTTATGGATGATATTGCATCTTTTTGTGCAAAGCGTGGAGTGTATCTGTTGCAGATATCCAGTGATGAAAGCCTTGAGAGCATATTGCTGGGTAAAGGTCATAGTCTGGGAATAATAAGCTGATTAATGGAGAGTGCTATGAGTTTTATAAACCCCTGGGGTTTGATTTCATTCATATCAATACCAATATTAATAGTCCTGTATATTTTAAAACAGCAGCACAGCGAGCATGTGGTGTCCAGCACATATTTGTGGAAAAAAACGGAAATGTTTATGCAGGCATCCACTCCCTGGCAGAAGCTGAGAAAGAACCTTCTGTTTTTTCTTCAGCTATTAATGCTTTTATTTTTGTCTCTCGCCATATCGCGACCTGTAATACTTAGTGAAGCCCTTGACGAGGATTTTATAGTAATCATAGATACTTCCGCCAGCATGCGAGCAGAAGATGTATCCCCAAACAGGTTTGAATATTCCAAAAAAGAGATATTAAGGCTGGTGAATGGTCTTTTGCCAGGCCAGAAAATGAGCCTTATTGAAGCAGGCAACACCGTAACGCTTCTTGTATCCAGGTCCGACAATAAACAGGTGCTGAGAGAAGCCTTGGAAAAACTGGAATGTGGGTATTCGGATGCAAATATTGACGGTGCTTATTCTCTTGCCGACAGTATTATAAAGGAGAGTAACACCAGCAAGGTAATATTGTACTCAGACAAGGATTATGAGGACAGTGGCAATTTGAGCATTGTAAATGTGGCAAAATCAAGAGAAAATGTGGCAATCACCCAAGCCACTGCCGCATATGTTGACGACAGCTATACGGTGATGTCGACAGTAGTTAACTACGGAAGTGACAAAAGCGTTACATTGGAGCTATATGTCGATGACAGGCTGGTGGATGCAAAAACCGTACTATGCGAAAAGGAAAAACCCGTTCACACATACTGGAGAAACATATCGCAGGAAGCAGGCTTTGTGAAAATAAAGATTACGGAGAAGGATGTATTGCCCATAGACAATGAAGCTTATGCGGTATTGTCCAAGAATGAAAGACAAAAGATTTTGCTAGTAAGTGAGGAAAGCTATTTTATAGAAAAAGTGCTGCAGGCAATCGGAAATTTTGACATATACAAAACAACAAAGGACAAGGCGGAAAGTCAAAAGGGCTTTGATTTATATATCTATGACGGATTTGTACCGAGCAGCTTTCAGAATGATGGAAACGTATGGGTTATAAACCCTACCAGGAGCTTTCTGGGATTGTCCCTTGGTGATTTAATTAAGGGAAGCGCATTGGATTCTGTTGAAACATTTTCAGGGAAGGCGCTTTCCACATATATTGATGCTGCCAATATTTATCTTGCAAGATTCTGGGCAGTTACATCCCATAACGATTGGGAAGTTGCCATGAAATGCGGCGAATTGCCTGCCATTGTGACTCGTACAACTGAATCATCCCAGCAGTTTATAGCACTTTTATTCAATATATCGGAAACGAATCTGCCTCTTTTGAAAGAGTTTCCCGTTCTTGTTCAGAACATGCTGACTTACACTATGCCCTCTTTGTTGGATGGCGATGTCAAGTTTGTATCTGGAGAGCATATAGAGATACGGGCGCTGCCAAATGCGCAGAAGGTGGAAGTAACATCTCCCAAGAATGTAAAAACCACCGTTGCGCCTCCATTTCCACCAAGAGGATATGAGGCAACAGTGCCTGGACTGTATCATATAAGACAGGAAGTACGCAGAGGCGAGGATAACATAAAGGTTAATGAAGGTTACTTTACAGTATCAATTCCAGGCAACGAATCAGCATTGCTTTCTAAAGGCCATTCCCTGGATATTGGAGAAAGTACCAATCAAAAAGTCAAGGGAGCGATTGAACTTTGGCCTTATTTACTACTCCTTGTGATTTTTATCGGAATGACGGAATGGTGGGTGTATTATCGTGGGAATCAGCTTTGAAAGACCTATGTTTCTTATATTGGCAATTCCTTTGCTTGCCTTTACGCTAATACCCTGGTTCAAGCTTTCCAAAACAACCAGAAGAAGCGGAAAGCATGTTTTGTCCTTGACATTAAGGATAATCTGCATTGTTTTGACTACATTGCTTCTGTCAGGTTTTATGACTGTAAAGCAGACAAAGAAGACCTCGGTTATAATTCTTGCAGACTTGTCCGACAGTACAAGACATGTAAGGCAGCAGATGAACAACTATGTCAGGGATGCTGTGGAGCATGCAGACAAGGAGACCAGAATAGGTCTTATGACTTTTGGGTATGACACGGTATATGAGCTGCCATTGACCACGGATTTGAGATTTGTTTCTTTTGAGACATCCCCGCAGGGAAACCATACAAATCTGGCCAACGCAATAATTATGGCCAATGCCATGATGCCTTCTGATACCAATAGAAGAATAATTATACTGACTGATGGAAAGCAAACCATAGGGGATGCCCTGGAAAGTGCAAGACAGGTGGCTGCACAGGGTGTAAGGATAGATGCTATTCTATTGGAAACCGGAACTGTTGGCAAGGAAGTACAGGTTAATAAAATCAACCTGCCTGAAACCCTTTATGTAGGCGAAGAGTTTGAACTTGTTGTTGAGATTGAAAGTAATTATAAAGCGGATGCTGTATTAAGACTGTTTGATGAGCAGGAACTGAAGACTGTTCAGAACATAAGCCTACAGGAAGGCATCAACAAATTTGTGTTTACAGATGTGGCAACCGCACCCGGTGTGAAGAACTACAGGGTTGAAATTGAAACAAAAGAGGACGATATATTAAGAAACAACAGAATGTACAGTTATATTAGGGTATTGGGAACGCCCCGTCTTCTAATCATAGATGGTACGGGCAACGAATCCCATGAGTTTGTAAAAATTCTTGGGGATACTGCCAATTATGATGTCGTATCGCCTAGAATGGCGCCTACCACTTTGGAGAATCTGCGCAAGTATGAAAGTGTTGTAATGATGAATGTTAGCAAGTCCGATCTTCCACAGGGATTTGACGATATGCTGGAGCAGTATGTACGTCAGCTGGGAAGAGGTCTCCTTACAGTTGGAGGAGATGAATCCTACGCTCTTGGAGGTTGGGCGGACAGTACTTTGGAAAAGATTCTACCTGTTAATGTATATCAGAGGGATGAAGGGGAAATCGCAAGTCTGGCCCTTGTAATCTTGATTGACAATTCCGGCAGTATGCAGTCAGGGCACAACAGTCCTTTGGAACTTGCCAAGGAAGGTGCGGCAAGAGCAGTCAGATCTTTGAAAAACATAGACGAGGTTGGAGTTATTGCCTTTTCCGACAACGCAAAAAGAATTGTTGAAATGACCAGTGGGGAAGACAAGGATTATGTCATAAACAGGATTGCCAGGATACCTTCCGGAGGTGGAACCATGATGTATACTGCAATGGAAATGGCGTATAACGATCTTGTAAATAGTGACAAGGCGGTAAAGCATGTAATTCTTCTGTCGGACGGTAATCCAGCAGACAAGGGTTTTGACAAAATTGCACAGATGATGAAAGAGAAAAACATTACATTAACCACCATTGCAATAGGAGGAAGTGCCAATGTTAATTTGCTTGCAAGCCTTGCACGCATTACTGAAGGGAGGATATATAAGGCGGTTAATGCAAAAGATCTACCTGATATAATGCTTCAGGAAACCTTCCTTGCCATGGGAGAATACCTTAACAACAAAACCTTTATTCCATCATTGGTTCAGTCATCACCCGTTGTAAAAGGAATAACTTCTTTCACCCAGCTTCATGGCTATATTGGCACGGAGTTGAAAGATGCTGCCACACTGGTGCTTGCATCGGACGACGACAGACCAATTTACGCAGAGTGGCAGTATGGCCTTGGTTTTGTAGCCTCCTATACCAGCGATTTAAATGGCAAATGGTCCAAGACGCTGCTTGAGTGGGATAAGGGTCAGGACTTTATTCTAAACATGGTGTCCAGAATACTTCCTCAGGAAGAGGATCCGGACCTGGGCAGGGTTGAAACATCAAAGTCAGGGGACAAAGGGCATATCAAGGCTATTTTGAATACCGGTATTGAGGGTGGAGAGGACAATATAGAAACAATTGCCCAAGTCATCAGTCCATCTGGCAAGGAAATAAATGTGCCGCTGACTCTTTCGGGTCTTGGAGTATATGAAGGAGACTTTGTACTGGAAGAAGAAGGCAACTACCTTATTAATGTTGTCCAGTACAAGGATGGAAAAGTTATTCTATCCAAGGAGTCTGCCATTGTATCTTCATACAGCGATGAATATGATGCTTTTCTAAAAAGTGGAGAGGTAATAAATACAGTGGTAAGCAATGCCAATGGTGAGGTCTGGGACAATATACATGATATTTTAAAAATAAAACTTCTAGGTGCAAAGGAATATATAGGGTATACCTTGCCACTTTTGATTTTAATAATTATTATATTATTAATAGACATAACGATAAGAAGGCTTCAGTTTGGCAGTTTTATACGAGCTATAACTCAAAAATCCTCCGCAGGAGTTGAGATGGTTCGGGACGTTTACACAACCAGGGTAAAACCAAAAGTCTTCAAGCCTGAATCAGAAGAGAAACAAAAGGTTGCCAAGACTGATAAGAAGGTCAAAGAGAAAAAGGATTTTGGGAAAGAAGCAGAAGAGAAAAAGCCAACCACCAGTGTCAGCTCGTTGCTGGAGGTCAAGGAAACAAAAGGCAGAAAGAAACTTTAACAAAAAATAAATGGAAAATTTATTAAAACGGAAACTTTATTAATGCATGTGTTTAGGAAGTAAGTTATAATACGAGTAGAATGTAATAATGTGATATTAACAACACATTGAGAGGAACCTATAAATGACATTCAGACGTTTTGTATTGTATGCTATCCTGTTGATATTCATAGTTTTGCTGTTTATCCTGATTCCAAGGACGGCTCCTTGGAAGGCAGGCTTAAGCCGTTTTAAGCCTGTAAGCATATCCTTTGCCTACTGCAGTACCAATGAGGATACGGAGGCGTTGATAAATGAAATGGTTGAAAGGTTTAACAGGTCTGTAGGAAAAGACGTAGGAATTGTTGTTGAAGCAAGGAATTACAAAAGCATAGATTATTACTCTAGTTTGGTCAGCGACTATATCGTAGGTGGCGTTACCAACGCAAAAATTAGTGACATAAACATGGTTAATTATGAAACCGCCTACCTTGCAAAGACAATGAACAGGATAGCGTCAATAGACGATTATCTCGAAGCTGAGGAATTGTCTGAATTTATTACTGGTTACCTTGAAAGAGGAAGATATACATCCGACAGTAAAAGATTTGTTTTTCCAATGAGCAATGATACCAAGATTATTTATGTTAACAATGTTCAGTGGGAAAGATTTAAAGAAGCAAATCCTGAATATGATGAGAGTGTATTTGAAACCTGGGAAGACCTGGTTGAAGTATCCATGAGATATTATGACTGGACCGACAGCCTTACTCCTGATATCGAGGGAGACGGAAAGGCGTTTCTTGCATTTGATTCTCTGTCTGACTACATCTTTACAAGTTCCAACCAACTTATGAATTCCATTATACAGCCTGGCCACAAGGAGGTTAGGATAAACCTTGACAAGAGAGCCCTTTACAGGTTGTGGGAGCCAGTATACAAGGGTTTCATATATGGTGGGATATCAATTCAGAGAAGAGAAAACAAACCTGAACTTATGACGAATGGCGAAATCGTCTGTTATATTGGTTCGACAAAAGACGTTGATGAGTTTCCATTGGCATTCATTTTCATGGATAAGGTTGGCGAAACCAAACTAAAAGTCTACGACTTTCCTACCTTTAGAAATCAAAGAAAGGTTTCCCCAATGGAGGGAGAGGGAGTAATTGTATTAAAGTCGGATTCCAAAAAGGAGTTTGCCTGCTTCTTCTTTCTTGACTGGCTTGTCACGCAAAACGAGTATGTGCAGATGTGTTACAACGAAATGGTCATGCCGGTAAAACACGATTCTTTTTACAGCGAGTATGCAACCACGCTTGTTGAGAATGGACTGAAAGCAAAAGAAGCCATGAAGAAGCACAGAGCAATAGTATTTGAAGCAGCTAGTCAACAGGTCTTGGAAGGCGAACCTTATGCGCCAGTGGCTTTTTCCAAAAGTCACATGTTTAAGCAGGAAGTTGAAGACAGTTTTTATGACAATGTGTTTGCAGGAATAATGGAAGTGGATAGACTTATTGAAAAAGGTCATGATAGAAAGGTAAGCGTGGAGCAGGTACTCAGCAATGATCTTTTTGAAATATGGTTTCAGAGAGTAAAAAATATTGCAGAAAGATATTAGAAGGGTTAAAATTATTGAAAACTATTTTTTGGGAGGACGTTCAATGATACGTTTTGGAACAGGCGGATGGCGCGCTATAATTGGAGACGGCTTTACGAAAGAAAATGTGAGAATACTTTCACAGGCGATTTGTGAGGATATGAGGGAAGATACAAAAGGAATAGTTATTGGATATGATAGACGATTTTTATCAGACAGCGCCGCCAGATGGGCAGCTGAAGTTTTTGCAGGAAACAACATTAAAGTGCATTTTATAGACAGAGTATCCCCAACACCCATGGTTATGTTTGCTGTAAAGGAATTGGGGACAAGGTATGGAATGTCCATTACTGCAAGCCACAATCCTGCTGCGTACAACGGTATAAAGGTGTTTACCGAAGGAGGCAGAGATGCCGACAAGAGTGTTACGGACAAGCTTGAGAGAATAATGGCTGAGGGAATGGAAGTAAAGGCTTTTGATTTTGACAAGGCTTTGGCTCAGGGGCTTATAGTTATAAATCACGGTATCTATAACATCTATATTGACAGCATCATCTCAATGATTAACATGGATGCGATAAGAAGCAAGAATTTAAGAGTTCTACTTGACCCCATGTTTGGAGTAAGCAAGACATCCTTGCAGACAATTCTTATGACTGCAAGATGCGATGTGGATATAATTAACGACAGGCATGACACTCTTTTTGGAGGTAGACTGCCTTCTCCGTCCGCAGGCACTTTGACAAGGCTTTCAGAGCTTGTTGTGGAAAAGGGATATGATATTGGAATTGGTACTGATGGAGATGCGGACAGAATAGGTATCATAGACGACAAGGGCAGGTTTATCCATCCCAATGAAATTCTCGTCCTGCTATACTACTACCTTATCAAATACAAGGGATGGAATGGCGATGCGGTAAGGAATATTGCCACCACCCATATCTTGGATAGGATTGCGGAAGATCATGGCTTTAAATGTCATGAGGTTAAGGTTGGTTTCAAGCACATATCATCAAAGATGGAGGAAACCGATGCGTTAATCGGAGGAGAGTCCAGCGGCGGTCTTACCATAAAGGGACATATTAAAGGCAAGGATGGTATTTTTGCAGCTTCCCTGCTGGTTGAAATGATTTGCGTAACCGATAAAAAGCTATCTGAAATGCTTGATGAGATTTATGAGAAATATGGAAGAACATATATGAAGGAGTATGACACCAAGTTTACAGAGGAAAAGAAGCAGTATCTTATTGATCTTTTGTTTGAACAAAAGAAGCTGCCAGATTTTAGAGGCAGACTTGGTTACAAGATTGAGAAAATTAGTTATCTGGATGGTGTCAAAGTATACTTTGCAAATGGCGGTTGGGTAATTGTAAGATTTAGTGGTACTGAGCCTTTGATAAGGGTGTTCTGCGAAATGGAAAATGAAAAGGATGCAACTGAAGTTATAGATTTGGTAAAAGAGTTTATAAAATAAAAAGGCTGTCGCATATTGCGACAGCTTTTCTATTTTACATACTTGAATGCTTCATCAAACACTTCCTTAAGCATCTTTAATTCATAATCCCTGTCTACGTAATCTTCCCTGACTTCAGTGTTTGTTTCGATAAAGGAATGCCTGAAATTGTTGTCAGCATTAAAGAACTGTATCGCTTCATCCGCATCTTTAAACTTTAATGCGCATTGGCTTACAAGAAT
>DUPL01000034.1 GCA_012838385.1 Clostridiaceae bacterium | reverse complement strand
CTATACATAGTAAAGCTCACTCCTTGTTTTATTTTCACAAATATATTATAACATATTGAGGGGCTTTACTTTTTTTGTCACAAACCTAGAGAATCTTTACGCTAACATAAACCTTCATCCCAACGACTAAAGTCGTGGGCTTTCGGCTAAGTTTTCTGTAAACCCAGCCATACTTGTTTCGTATGAGTTTTGGAACAACAAACTTTATATACCTGGCTTTTGTTTTTTCAATATTAATCTTTAACTCCTTTTCAACAGGCAGTGCAACCTGCTCATTGGCTATTTCTACCCAGTTATCGTTGCCATCTGACACCAATATCTTAAACCTCTGTGGAAACACGGTACCATCAGCAGGATGTAATACAATCTCGTTAAACTCCTTTTGGGTTCTAAAATCAAACAAAACAAACTGCTCCGTACTTTCCTTTGCTATACCCATATACCCTTTATTATCAAGAGTAGCATTCTTTTGCCCATCCACAAGATGAACGAGATAGTACCCCTCCTCTCCATAAGAGCTGGATGCGGACATAACTGCATTTTTTAACATGTTAGTCTTGCTATCATCCTGCTCTGCTACCTCATCCAAAGTACCTATGACATTGACTCCTTCCCTGAAGACAAACAGCGCCGCTCCACCAGGTTCAAGAGTTTTTGTAAGGATGCCTTTCCTTTTGTACATACCTTTTTTGTAGTCAGCCTTTATTTCCTTTCCCGTTTCCTTTGATATCTCTTTAATATAATCGATTCCGTCAATCTCAAATTTGACAGTCTGGCTGCGGAGAAAGTCCTTGTTCACAATCATCATGTAGTTTCTTTTTGTATCCCGATGTTCCATGAGGGAAATGATTGAGTATGTATCCCCTATTGGCTGAATGAACAAATCCTTTGGAACCTCCTTGTAAGTCACACCATCCTGTTTCATCCCCGAATGATATATCTCCAAGGCATCCAGCTTTGCCAGATGAGAACCTATTGCATGAATTTGCTTGTTTACCTTGCATAAAGGCTCATACAAATCTGTAGGATTTCCTTCATAATCCATTATTGCAAGGGATGCATTCCCTTCATTTTTGGGCGGTGTAGCCCAGCAGAAAAACTTAAGCTGCTTGAATCCATAAGCCAGTGCCGCCATCATGTTGTATCTTAGCACATCGATATCCGGTCGTCTGTAATACCCCGGAATACCCAAAGCCTGCACATAAACTGCCGTGTTAATCCCGTAATCCAGCCCCACCTGCCTCATGATTTCATAATCATTAAACATGTCAGTCTCGTTGTTGCTTTTGGGATCTTCTCCAAAGGTATATACATCAAACGACAAAATATCTCTTTTATCCTGTAAAAGCATGCAGTAATCTCTAAGCTGCTTTTCCCAGATCTCATACGACGGATAACCAAAATGAGGCATGAAGTTGACATCGCATATTGCATCCGTGTCATATGTTCGCATTAGTCTGACAACCCTTGCAAAGGGGTTGGCATTCTTCGGTTCATCGTAGAGATAATATCCGCCAACCCCTGGCAGGTCCTTGTACTCATCTACAATTCCTTTTATTTCTTCATCCGTTCTGTTCAAAATGCTTTGGATTCTTGTGTCTCTTACCAATATTTTAAGTCCGTACTTGTCTGCCACTTCCGCCGCTTTCTTGTATCTTTCCTCTGTATGCTCACTTGAAACAAAAGTCTCACTGAAATAGATATGCGTAACCAAATCAATATCAGCATCCTTCATGTATTTCATTTGCTGTTCCATGTGCTCATCATCGTACAAAGGCACAAGGTAGGAAGTAATAATTATATTATCAAGATCCATTGCCCTTGGCCTCTCAACACCTTCTCTTTTACGCATAAAATCCTTCTCATACATTCTACCAATCACTCCATTTGATACAAGCAGTATTGCTGCGATTGGCAATAAAGCTGCAAATACATACAATACTGCTTTTCCAATCGCTCTCATCTTCAATCATCCTTACCACGGTTCTGACAGCGGACCATATAAATTGTTCGGCGTCTTCGTGTAATGAATTCTAAGACTAAAAGATTTGTCTTCCCACAGCTGATCATCCTTGAAAGCCCTGTGGCTCTCATGGCCAGCAACCCTGTTGAATACACCAATAAAAGTAAAGCTCTCATCATTTAAGATATACAAGAGATACTCGCCATCTGGGAGTGGATCAAATGAAAGTTCAACATTTTCCCAGTCATTGAAGTTTACCTTTTTCTCCTCTACCAGTGGCTCGCTTTTCAAGGTATCATCGTACGTCCCCTGCCATGCAAAAAGGTAATAGTAGATATGGTAAGGTGGATCCTTGGGAGCACCGTATGTAACAAAGGCCACACTTAACTTGTCAAACTCTGTAGTGGCAAAGAATTGAGCTGCCATTGAACCAGTAACCTGAGTAGGATCTCCGCTATCATTTTCATCATAGAACAACGCCCAGACTTCTTCATCACTTGCAATACCTCCTGCGTACTGTCCGGTGCCAGGCGGTATTGTCTCCTTTGGTTCTTGTGTGGGTTCGGAAGTAGGTTCCTCAGTAGGTGCGGTAGTAGGCTCCTCAGTTGTAACAGGTGTAGGAGTAGCATCACCTTCCGAGGCTTTCTCAATGCAACCTACTAATAATCCTATAGTTATTGCAAAAGTTAAAAATAACAATAAAATACATTTATTTGACATCAAATCGCCTCCTGTATCAAGTTAATTTATTCTAGCATGTAAACTTAGTACGAAATTAACAATCTAGTTGACTTTTTTTAACCCCTTTAATATATTTATTAACGGGGTGATTGCATGATTACTGTAGATCAGTTAAAGCCATACCTGATGAAAATGACAGATGAAGAGTCTATATACAAAAAAATATATGAACTAAGGAAGGAACCAGATAAATTCAAAGAGTACATGCTCAATCTGGACAGAAAAGCCTTGCTCAATCAAGGCATATGGCTGCCGAAACCCTCAGAAGAAGCAGGAGGCTGGAATTTTCCTGAATACCTAATCAGCAACGAAACCCAAAACATTGATGTTTCCAAACACAACAGGTACAATCCACTTTTCTATCACGGTCATGATTTCTTTGAAATGATATATATATACGAAGGCAAATGCGAAAACACTGTCGAAGAACTCCTGGGAAGTTTGTAAAAATGAATATGGAAAAGGATGACATATGTATACTTGCACCAGGCATCAAGCACACCATGGGAGTTTACGATGATGACAGTATTGTTATAAATATTATTATCAGGCAATCGACATTCAAAAGAATATTTTTCAACTTGCTGACACATAAAAATCCTTTGTCCTTTTTCTTTTACAACACCTTCTACTCTGACAACCCAAACAGCTACATATACTTCAAAACAAAAGATGACCAGGAACTTCACAGGGTCTTTGAAAACCTAATAGTAGAGTGCATAAACAAAAGAGAATATTTCACAGAAAACAGCGAAAACCTTCTCAGGTCCGTATTCTTCTATTTACTGCGCAACCATGCCAAGGATGCCATCTTGCCCAACTCCCCCTTTAAAGCACCAATCTTCATTTACGACATCCTTGCATTTATACAGGAACACTACAATACTGTAACACTTCGTCAGCTTTCATACAAATTCAACTATTCAGAGCAATATCTTTGCAAACTTATAAAAAAGCATACTGGTTCCACTTTCAACAGAATCCTTGAAGATATCAGGTTTGCAAAATGTGCCAGCATGTTGGAATCATCAAATCTGCCAATATCCGAAATCTGCAAACTAGTAGGATTCAAATCTGTGGAATACTTTACACGTCGTTTCAAGAAACTCTACAACATGACACCTACGGAGTATAGAAAATCAAAATCTTTTCAATAAAGATTTTAGGTTGTGTTTTCTTAACAAATATATAATTATTATTCCGAAATGTGAACGACTGTCAAATTTATATAACTATATACTAAAGAAAAACTCTTTGGAGGGACGAAAAATGAACAAACGGATTTTTGTTGTATTTCTGATTGTCTTCCTTGTATTTTCAACGATAATGCCAGCTTTTGGAGCAGAGACATTCAGCATAGACATTAGCAAGCTATCAGGAGCAAAAAAAGGTAATGCAACAACACATTCCGGAAGACCTACCGTAGTAGAATTAGGATATCCGGAGGACACCTATGTGGCAGAGTTTAACAGAAACACTGTGAAAAGCATGCAGAATGCACTTATCGAGGCAAAAAAGACCTTGAATATCGATGCAATAACAGTTGTTTATGATGAGGATGGAGAGACTGTTAAAGAAGTAAGCATTGATTTAACCGACTACGAGAGAATTGAGATTACCTATGCTACAAAAGAGGGTTTTGTTGCCGTGGAAGGAGACAAGTGTGCAGCCATCGGACTAAAAAGTAGTGGCACAACTTTTGGTGTAATTCCAAATCAAAGAAACGATGAGGGATTAGTAGTCATCGCAGAAATAACTGATGCGGAAATTACAAACCCTGATGCAACCGGAATAAAAAGAACGGAAAGAAAAGTTGTCATGGATATATCTGATTTAACATACAACGGACTTTTGGTTCTACATACATATAACGTGAGCAATCCTGATTT
>DUPL01000033.1 GCA_012838385.1 Clostridiaceae bacterium | reverse complement strand
TTTTTTGTGTTAAGTTTTCAAGGTGCAAATTCTATTTTCATGTCATAAAAAAATACTAATGACACTCTAATCATTTAATTAAACTAAAAAATGTTACAATTGTAAAAAAACATCTTGAAATTTATTTTATTTTATATAAGCTATAAATACAGAATTAAGTATCGGATGGAGGTACCCGTATGAAGTACATAAAAGTGTTTTTTATTCTTATGGCTGTTATTATTATCTTCTCATTTGCAGGGTGCAAAAATGGTGGAGAGGAACCAACTCCGGAGCCTACTGCCACGCCAGTTCCAACAGATACACCCGAGCCAACAGATACACCCGAACCAACGCCTTCACCTACGCCTGATCCAGATGCGGAGGTAGATGCGATTTTGTATCGCTTTGCATTTGAAGGTGAGGATATTGTAGATACCATGTTCAATGGGTTTATAAATTCCATGAATGCTATTATGGAATATACGGAAGAGGGATTGTTAATAACGGTTGAAAAGCAAACCGACCCATATTTCTTTGTCCCATTCCCTGATGGTTATTTGGATCTTTCAGAGTATCCATATTTCAAACTTCTCTTCAAGAACTCATCAAAGATAACTGCGGGACAGTTATATATTGGTTTTGATGGGGAACAAATTACCAGTGACGAACAGCATTACCGTTTTGATGCTGAAGAAACAGATGACTGGCAAGAGGTAATTATCAACCTTAGTGAGCTGAAAGAAGGAGCAGAAACGATTACTGCATTTCGTGCAGACCTGTTAGGCAATCCTCCTCTTGAATCCACAATAACTATAGATTATTTTGGATTCTTTGCAACTCTGGAGGCAGCTGAGGAATATGTTCCGCCTAACAGAAGGGTTGAGCAAGGTGAATAAATCAATTGATAAAAGCATAAAAGTATTTGCTAGGAGGGGGTACATGAAAATTATAAAAGTGTTAGCAGTCATTATGGCAGTATTAATGGTTGTGTCTTTTGCAGGGTGCCAGCAAAAGGATGAGGAGGAGAATACTCCGGAACCAACAGCAACACCCGAGCCAACAGATACACCTGAACCTACGGATACACCTGAACCAACACCTTCACCTACACCGGATCCTGATGCGGAGGTAAAGGCAATTTTATACCGCTTTGCATTCGAGGGGGAGGATATTGTTGATACTATGTTTGAGGGATTTATAAGACCTACAAATGCAGAATTGGAATTTACAGAAGAAGGTCTGGTGATAACAGTTATAACCAAGCCCGATCCGTATTTCTATATTCCATTCCCCGATGGTTTTTTGGAACTCTCGGAGTATCCATATCTCAAGATGTTCTTTAAGCATACAACAGGAGTAACAAGAGGACAGTTTTACATAGCATTTGATGGAGAGAAAATATCCGGTCCTGATCAGCATTATGATTTTCAAGCTGATCCATCGGAAGAATGGCAGGAGGTTATCATTAACCTTAGTGAGCTGAAAGAGGGAGCAGAAACCATCACTGCTTTACGTGCAGACATTCTTGCCAGTCCTCCACTTGATTCCACAATAACCGTAGACTATATTGGGTTCTTTGCAACACTTGAGGAAGCGGAAAACTATGTTCCGCCCAACAGAAGGTAATAGTGGATCAATAAAGAATCGGGGCTCGTGCCCCGATTCTTTTATTATCTAGATAATATTTGGTGTAATTTTTCTTTTTATCTGATACCTGTAGTACAGATTTACATAGAAGTAAAAGATATAGGTGAGGGGTTTTTTAAAGAACCTTTTTTGGAATATAGTTCTTTTTAGAATGCTTCTTATCTTGAAAACATTATTATACAAATCCCAATATGCTTTGGTAAGCTCTTCCGGTGACATGTTTTTTGGGATGTGCACGCATTCGCTTCCATTGTATGAGTATATGTCTTCTATGTAAATCCTGTTTTCCTTCTTCATTTCCTCAAAGAAAGCAGTACCTGGAATAGGGGTCAGGATGTAGAATCTGGGGACTGCGACCTTGTTGACTTCAATAAATTTGGCGGTGTCTTTTATTGTCTCAAGAGTATCACCATCCGCTCCCACCACCATCTCAGTAGAAACATCAATACCTGCATCCCTGATTTTCTTGAGCAAAACATTATACTCCTTCGGATTTGCCCATCTTTTGTTCATTGCATCAAGACTTTCCTTTGAGATGCTTTCAAGACCAAAACTCAATACATCGCAACCACTTTCTGCAACGACATTCAAAAGTTTGTCGTTCCTCGCAATGTTTATTGAACACTGACTCATCCACTTCATGTCAAGCTTCTTAATCTCCTGACAAAGTTCAAGCATATAACCTGGGTCCGATGCAATATTGTCATCCAAGAGAAGAAATCTGTTAAAACCAAGCTCTTTTATTTGCTTGATGTCTCTTACAACCTCACTTATTTCCCTTCTGTAGTATTTGTTTTTGTAAAGGCATGCCACAGAGCAAAAGCTGCAGGAATGCGGGCAGCCTCTTCCTGCCTGCACAGGAAGAAAGTTTCCGATTTTCTTATCCATTATCAAATCAAACCTGGGAGTTGGATATTTTAAGGTTGTAAGAGGTTTTTCATAATAATCCTTCAATGTGTTATTCTCTATGTCTCTTAAAACATCTTCCCATACTTCTTCCGCATCGCCAATTATTACACTATCACAGTACTTTTTAGCCTCGTTGGGCATAAGGCTTGTCATATAGCCACCCATTAGTACAATTTTCCCTCTTTTTTTAAACTCTTTTGCAATATCAATGGACCTTATAACTGCATGACCCATGCTGCTGATTCCAACAACATCGCAATCAGTGTCAAAAGGTACATCCTCTATTGTCTCAAGACAGATTTCCACTTGCCAGTCATCAGGAGTAAGGGCTGCAAGAAGAGGGAGGGCAAGACCTACAAAATACAGTCTTGATTTTTTTATCAGTTTTCCCTGTGAATCGTATGGTGTTGATTGTATGAGTAAAATTTTCTTTTTCATGTGTTTCATCCCTTTAAAAATTTTTTAAGGTATTGCATATTCACTTTGAAGGCACCTATGCTTAGTTTCAATGTATCCATAAGGCCGTACTTTTTTATCATATAAATGCTCTTTTTGGGATTGACCATGGTGCTATAGTAAAGAAGTATTGTATAGAGATAGTACTTTCTTACCGATATCTTTGTTGGCCTTACAACAAGATGTGCCATGTCCCATTTTTCATACTCCTCCCTTTTTACAATAAGTTTGTCTTTGTACAAGTCATACATATCAGTACCAGGCAGAGGCGTAAACGGCTGCAGATTTACAAAGGTAATTCCCAGTTTTTTAATCCATTCCTTGAGCTTTTTAAAATCTTCCCTGTCCCAGTCAATCCCCAGTATGAAAGTGCCGTAGCATTCAATGTTATGTTTTTTCAGTATTGCCACTGCCTTTTCATTAATCTTGCTGTTTGATTTTTTGTTGTATCCTTCGAGCATTTTGTCATCACAGGATTCCAGACCTACAATTACCGCCCGAAGTCCGTTGTCCTTAAGCCTTTTAACAACTTCCTCGTTTTCGGCAATGAAATCCGCTCTTCCGTAAACCAGGTATCTTTTCTTTATGTTTTCTTTTTCCAACATGTCGCAGAAATGATTTAATCTATTTGCATTGAAAAGAAAGTTGTCGTCCACTATGTAGACTTCTTCTTCCTTTATTGTTTTTAGTTCATTAATTATATCTTCCACACTTCTTGCAAAGTATTTGTTGTCAGTGATTTCCCTGCAAAAACAGAAGCTGCAGTTGTAGGGACATCCAAAGGATGTTTTAATCAGCGTACAGTTTCTGTGGAACATGTAGTAGTACTTCTTTCTATACTTTTTTACTTTCTCCCGGTCAGGAAAAGGGTAGCAGAAGGTTTGTGATTTTTCTTTTTCCAATATGTTTGTCATATCAATTCTGTTGTCCGCAATTCCAAGGAAAGCGTCCAAAGCGTTTGCCTTGAGAACGTAGTCAATACATTCATGCGAAAAATCCTCAGGACAAACTTCCGCATGAACACCGCCTACACAGACAATGATGTCTTTGTTTACCTTCTTGATTTCTTCCGCATACTTCTTTATTACATTCACATGGGATATGTATCCTGTAAGGCCTACCATATCTGGCTTGTATTTTTTCACAAAGTGAGCTACACTTTTTCTTTCTAGAATTTTATCCACAATAGTTACATCATGCCCGTGTTTTGACAGGTATGCGCTTACGTATTCAAGCTCCAGCGGCTCGCATATCATTACGTTTTGAAGACCAATGGTTTCCTTGTGAGGCTTGGGTCTGATTAATAATATACGCATAATCTACCTCGATTTCATAACATTGTAGTTTTTATGTTCTTCGTTATATGATAGTTTATCCATATGTTTTATTACAAGAGATCGTACAAGTTTGTTGCTGTGGGTTGCATGCATGTATCTTTTTTCCATGACAGCCCCCAGTTTTGTCTTGGTATCCGATGTGGTTTGGCCAAGGTCGATAACTTCTACTTTTTCCTTAATCCCTCGTTTTATAACCTCAAACAGCATCATGTAATACAAATCCGGTACGTTATTGTATTCATAGTCAATACCGCAGAACATAAAGTACATGGTACTGTTCTTTTTGTAAATCTGAATAAATGCAATTGCAGTTTTGTCCTCAAGCACAATTATTTCTCCAAACTGCTGAAAAAAACTTTTGCTCAGTTTCTCCAGCTTGAATGAGGACTTTTTGTATACATTAAGGTATAGTGAGTATAACTTGTCATCAAAGTCCTTGTTGTCAATTTTCCTTATACTTATATTATTCCTCAAAGCCTTTTTAAGTCTGTATCTGTAGTTGCTTCTCATGGAGGAGAGGTATTCATCGAGAGTGTTCCATTTAACATAAAGAATATGGGTAGGAAGCGTCTGTCCAGCACCAAAAGCATCAATACTTTCGTTATCAAAAGTGTTTAATACAAGCGAGGCTCCTTTAAATGTGGAAATGTATTCGTACATCCTTTTCTTAAGATGAGCGCTTGTTGCATAAAAACCTTGCGTTCCAACAGATGCGGGTATGCCAATTATCCTAACCGGGTAATTAAGTTTTAGCTTGTTGTATGTAAATATGTTGAGATTAAGTCTGTATTCACAAAAGAATGCAAAGTCATCTACTTCCACAAGAAGATGATATTTCTGTCTGCAGGGGTTTGTCTTTTCAAGATCATGGAATAAATCCTTGAACTCTTTTACATATGGTATGTCTGGTACATCACAAATTGTATTGTAGGTTTCAATCTTCATTCTTCACATCCATTTCATATGCAGCATAATGTTTATACTCTTTATCCGCAAAGGTGCTGGTCATAAGTCTTGAGGACTTGTTTTCCTCAAGTATCCATGAGGACTCTCCGCATGTATATTTGTCTTTAACCTTGTCGGCAATGTATTTAAGCAAAAGAAGCGGTATCCCTTTATTATGGTATTCAGGAATAACACCTATTTCTCCTACCTTTACTTTTGTTATTCTTCTTTTGAATAGTTGAATCTTTATCAGTGTCAATACATTTATTTTCCTCCCGGGCTTGATTAGCTGATTGAAATCAGGATACCAAAGAACAAAACCTATCGGTTTGGCTCCGTCATAGGCAAAGACGATGAAGTTCTTTGGAGATAGGAGAAGCAGTTCTTTTACTAGAACCTTGTCCTCTTCATAGGAGCTGGGGTAGTAAAACCTGTGGTTTTTAAAGCACACATGGTTCAAATATGTGTACAGTCTTGCTTCCTCGTCCAGATTATTAGGGTTGAATTCTTTAATTATGTATCTGCTTCTTAGTTTTTCATAAATTCTTGTGTATTTCTGCATTTTTATAAGATTCATATCCCAGTAAAAGGAGCATAGACGTATTTCCTTCATGTTGTATCTTTCAAAGTATGATTTATAGTAGGGTGGGTTGTACTGGGTGCCAAAGACCGGGTCCTTGTCAAAAGAGTCTATTAAGAAACCAAGGCCGTAGTTTACATGTCCGTTCATTCCCGCCACTATTTTCCCAATCTTTCTTTCATTGCATATTTTAATTGCTTCTTTCATAAGCATGTCAAAGGCTCCATGTTTTTCTGGCAATGCCTCAAAGTATGCGATTTGAAGGGCATCCAGTTTGTCAGAATGTATGAAGACACACTGCATGACAATATCCTTGTTTTCAAGTATGTATATACCTCTTATGTATTTGTCCTTGCAAAAGGCTGTCTTCCCTTTGAAAATTTGCTTTAGCATATAATTGTTGGCATTTCTAGCATAGTTGTTGTTTTTATATATTTTCTTGAACAGGGAAAAATATATTTTTTGATCTTTTTTTGAGTCTACATATACAACTTTCATTTGGAACCTCATTTCATCTTTGTTTAGTATATTATATAGAACGAAGGGGGTTGCGTAAAGGTAATGGGATTTTATTTATTCTCCCGATTATGCTATACTATACTTTGTGCCTATTACTCATATTCCGGGTGATCAATATGATTAACAAAGTCAATTTCGAAGACACAAAAAGAAGATTTTCCGAGTACTGGGCAATGGAAAATCACGACAGGCCTTTGATTAGCGTAAAGGCACCAAAAGATAATGCAAAAGTAAATTTTCCTAAAGTTCCTGAAAAACTTCAAAATAGATGGCTTGATACTGAGTACGTTATTAAAGCGTCCAGAGCACATATGGAAAACACGTATTTTGGCGGAGAATCTTTTCCAATGGCATGGCCCAATTTGGGTCCTGACATATTTGGTGCTTTTTATGGAGCGGATGTTGATTTTTCTCCAGATACCAGCTGGGCTGTACATAAGGAAGTGGATTTAACCAATCTTGTTTTCGAAGAGCATGGATATTATGCAAAAATATTGGAAATGACTAAATCGATGCTTGAGGATTCAAAAGGTGACTATTTGGTAGGTATAACGGACATACACTCGGGTCTTGACGGAATTGTATCTCTGGTAGGTCCTGAAAACCTTTGCTATGAATTGTATGACAACCCGGATGAAGTCAAGATGGCATCCTTTGACATGTTCGAAGGATACAAAAAAGTAATGACTGAGCTTCATACACTTATAACAGAATACCAAGCAGGCAGTACGAATTGGATGGGGGTGTGGCATGAGGGGTTATGGTATCCGGTTTCCTGTGATTTCTGCTGCATGATTTCTCAGGAAATGTTTGATGAGTTTGTGTTGCCGGAACTGGTTGAAGAGATAAAGTTTTTGGATGCTGCTCTTTTTCATTTGGATGGTCCGGGAGCTCTAAAACATCTGGATGCTTTGCTTGAGATAGAAGAGCTTAATGGAATTCAATGGGTTTATGGAGCCGGGCAGCCAAGCGCTTCCTATTGGATTGATATTCTTAAAAAGATACAAGATGCAAGGAAGATGATACATGTGGCAGTGACGCCAATGGAGCTGCCTGTTCTTTTAGAGAATTTAGAGCCTGAAGGTGTTATGTATGAGTTGTGGGTGCCTTCAGAGTATGAGGCCGATGAAATTATTAAAATGGCTCTTCGGAGCAGAAGAAAGAAGGTATACTAAAATATATTTGGAAAGGTTGATTTTTGATTGAGAAAACTCTTGTTTGCCAAGTTGAAAGAGTCTTTTCTTTCTGTCGTAACAATATTTGCGCTGGTGGTTTTGTTAAACCTAACCATGATTGAGATGCCAAGATACAACATGATTCTATTTATCGTAAGTGTTGTCTTCATGATTTTAGGTATCTCCCTGTTTAATCTGGGTGTGGATATATCATTGATGCCGATTGGTGAAAATGTAGGTTCGGCCCTGGTTAAAACAAAAAGGCTTATTGTGATTGTTATTGTCTCATTCCTTATTGGTGTTTTTATTTGTGTTGCAGAGCCTGATTTGCACATTCTGGCTGCCCAGATAAGCGGAATACCTGATTTGTATATAATTTTGGCGGTTTCCATTGGTGTGGGGATTGCGGTTGTAATTGCTTTTCTGAGGATACTGCTTCAGATAAAGCTTTCGTATATTCTAATGGCGTTTTACGCTGTTGCCTTTATTCTTTCCGCTTTTACAAGCACCAATATTGTTTCCATTGCCTTTGAGTCGGGGGGAGTAACCACCGGTCCCATAATGGTGCCTTTTGTAATGGCTCTTGGTTTGGGTCTTTCCTTTGTAAGGGGAGACAAAACTACTGAGGACGACAGCTTTGGTCTTGTCGCACTGTGCCTCCTTTGCCCCATCCTTACAATGCTTATTCTGGGATTCATGTTTGAACCCAAGGGTGGAAGCGTTTTGAGCGTGCCTGATGTGTTGTCCGGCAAAGACATTTTCAATCTGTATCTGAATGGCTTTCCTGAATATTTTAAACAGGTGGCAATAGCTCTTGCACCTATATTGATTTTGTTTGTAATATTCCAGATTATTAGATTGAAGCTAAGCAAGAAGACTCTTCTAAGAATAGCTGTTGGAACAATATATACTTATCTTGGTCTTGTTTTGTTTCTTGCATCTGCAAATATTGGTTTTATGCCAACAGGCTATTTAATTGGTGTTAGTCTTACGGAAAATGTGTCGCTCCTTGCAATAGTAATAATTGGGCTTGCAATGGGATTCTTTGTGGTTTCTGCGGAACCTGCGGTGTTTGTACTAAAGGAGCAGGTGGAAAATGTAACTGACGGTGCAATATCGGGAAGAGCCCTTGGAATGGGGCTTTCAATTGGTGTTGCTTTGAGTGTTGGATTGTCCGTCTTAAGAATTATTAAAGGATTCTCAATTCTATATATTGTAATACCAGGATATATTTTTGCTCTTGTGATGTCGTTTTTTGTGCCTCCTCTTTTTACTGCAATCAGCTTTGACTCGGGTACTGTCGCATCAGGACCTCTTGCTGCAACGTTTATACTTCCGTTTGCAATAGGTGTGTGCGAGGGACTGGGTGGCAACATTTTTACAGATGCTTTTGGCGTTGTTGCGGTTATTGCACTTATGCCTGTTGTAACTATGCAGATATTTGGTATAATTTATGCAATAAAGATGAGATTTGCTTTGAAGAAGAGTGCAATTGCACAAGTTGACGACAGTATTATCGATTATGATGATGAGCAGGAAGATTAGTAGTATAATAGGTGTGAATTGGAGGTCTTGTTATGAGAGAGGATAGGCTAAAAGCCCTGGTAACTATAGTTGACTATTCCTATGCAAATACATTCCGTGATTTGCTTAAGAAGCTCAACATACCCATTAGTTTTATTAGTCACGGTTACGGATCTGCCAAGAGTGAGATTTATGACATATTGGGGTTTGGAAGTCCTAAGAAAATAGTGGCTGTCAGTATTGTAAAGGACCAAGCATCATTAATGATGCTGAATGAGTTTGGTAAAAAACTTAATTTTGACAAGAAAGGAACAGGCATTGCTTTTACCATTGGTATGAATAGTGTAAGTTCCCATATGCATAATTTGTACAAGAACTGTGATATGAACATTGAATCGGAAAGTGAGGCTGATGAAATGGAGGCAAGTGTAGATTATAGTTTGTTGATTACAATTGTAGAGTCGGGTCATTTTGACATGGTTATGGAATCTGCAAAGAAGGCGGGAGCTTCCGGAGGCACTTTGGTTCACGCCCGAGGTTTAGGTTCCAAGGAAGCGGAGAAATTTTTAGGAATTACCATACAACCTGAAAAGGACATTGTCTTAATAATTGCGCCAAATGACAAGAAGACAGAAATCATGCAAAGCATAACCAAGGAAGCTGGACTTACCAAGGAAGGCAGAGGGATTTGTTTTTCGCTGCCGGTTAGCGAAGCCATAGGTTTAATAGAAAACACCAAGGAGCAGAAATAACTCCTTGGTGTTTTTTTGTTAATGATAATCATTAGAAGTAGTAGTAATAGCTTAGACGGCCCATTGGGAAGCTTTCGCCTGTTACATAGTAGTCCATAATGTCTTCATAGTTCTCAACGCCATCTGCTACCTTGAAGTAAAAGCCTTTGTCTTTTGTCTTAAGACCAAGATCCTTAAGTTTTACTTCAATCTGCATGACATCGCCCTTTATTGAAAACCTTGCATCAGCAACCTTGGTTGCGCTGCCGTTTTCATCAAGTGTGTTAAGGGCGATTTTGTCTCCATCAACACTTCTTCCAATAACATAGTTGTAGCATTCCCAACCCTGCAGTTTCACATCATTGGTGCCAATAAAGACATTCATCCAGTTTTCGTCCGTATCACTTATTATATCGTCTACGCATTTTATCATGATGTATGCATTATTCTTGTCGTGGGTGATTTTCACCTCTTTTATAATATTCCTTGGTTTTTCCTGTACATACTTGTACTTGAAGTCAACTGAATTACTGTCTCTTCCTGTTTCTGTCTCAGAAATATTAATATACGTATTCCTTATTTTATCCCACTGGGATACATCGCCTTTAATATCTATGGTTGCCTTGTCAGGAGCTTTGAATTTCTCATTCAACCCTTTAAACTTGCGTACGTTCTGAATAAGTTGGATGATAAATGCATCCTGATACGTTCCGTTCTTTGAAGGTTCTATATCTCTTGAAAACTCTTCATTGAAGCAGTCGACAAAACCAATAGCTCCGCTCAAATTAAGCTTTTGAGCAATCCATTCGTTCCACCCGGTTACAAATACTGTATGAACGTCTTTTGCGTTCTTGTGCACTGTATTCCACTGATACTGGGCATTTAATCCTTTTGCATATTCGGATTCAATGTTTTCCTTTTTATCAAAGTCGTATCCTCTTCCCTTGTTAAGGTTTCTGTTGAAGTAGGAGTTGCTGAAGGGGAGTTGCGGATGCTGGGCAAGAGAAACATTCATAATACCGTTGTGATTTGGTTGTGGATACAGCCACTCCATCCAGGGGAATCCGTCAGGTATGAATGGGTCAAAGGGCCACTGCGTACTTCTTAAATCAAAGAAGTTTAAAAACTCTTCTGTCAGCTCTGGTGGGTTGTAACTTGGATTGTTATATATCTTCTTGTCATGTTCTGCATTTAATGCGCCAATGATTAGGGGTCTTTCACCGTCCGGACAGTACCAAAGTTCTTTGTAAAGGCCTTTGCTGTAGAGTTTTTCGTACAATTGGTTCATGGTCCTAATGGACATGGAATTGGTGTAAAATGCGATTTTGGGTACATTCCAGCCTCTTTCCTGGTATTCTGAGAATACTTCCAGAAGGGCAGTGTAGGATTTCTCGTAAATAAAGGCGTTGGTGGTGTCGAACACAAGAAAATCAATACCTGCTTGTGAAAGAAGCTCGCAGTGTCTTGCAATTACCCATTTGTCATCCGAACGGTAATAGCCAAATATGGGTTCGTCCCAGTAGTGGAAAGCATTCAATGGGCTTTTGCTCGAGCCTTTTACATCAAACAAAGCATCCGGATCTTCTTTAAGAAGCTGAGTAATATTATGCGTTGTGACTCCTGATTCGCCATGCCATAAAAAATAGAACATGCCTACATGTTTTTCTTCATTCATGCCTGTAACAGGTTCAAAAATCCTCCCGAATTGGTCTACTCCGCATAAGTAGTTAAAGTTTCTGCCTTCATTTACACTATAGGCATCCACGGTTTTTTTCAATACATTTGTACATCCTACCGTTATGCTTAAAGGGAGTAAAAGGCATGATAACAATGTGGTAAATTTCCTAAAACTCACTTTTATGACTCCTTTCTTTTCTTTTTTTTCTAGTTGTGAGCAGTGTTGAAACAATTGCAACAGCAAGAACTGATATGGTAATTATTGCTGTGGCAATTGTACTTAATCCCTGGTTTGTATTGAAGTGGAACATGAACCTTCCACCGGGAGCGGCATCTCCGTCTGTGTAAAAGGTAAAGATGTCCCCATTCAGACAGTTGTTATCCGCCCACTTGAAGTTAAAAACAGGATCCCCTAAAGAATTAAGACCAAGAACTTTTCTAGGTATCTCTAGTTGCAGTACATTATCCTTTACAGAGTATTTAACTTCTGCAACGACCTCCCAATTCCAACCGCCTTTGCTTTTTTCAACATACGCCACTTGGTCTGTCGGGTTGATTCTGTTAACCACATACTCAATCTCTTCCCAGTCTTTTGAGTTTTTCGTTGCCTTCCTGGTGTCGATAAAAAGCCTCATCCAGCCGCGGTCCTTATGGGAAGTAAGTTTGTCGACGGTTTCCACGTAAAAGTATATGTTCTTTCTATCAAAACTTACTTTTGCCACCCTTATGTCATTCCTCATCGTTTTGTTTGTGTAATGTGTGCCTTTATATCCATTGTGGTCTCTGTCCCATGTGTTTTGGGTGTAGTGGTAGAATGGAGTTATTTCGTCCCACTGGTCAAGAGAGCCGAATATGTCTATCGTTTTCTTTGCGTTAAGCTTTTCAGGCTTGCTTACACCTTTGAATCTACGTATGTTTTCCACCAGTTGATAATAGTAGTGGTCTTTCAAGTCTCCTTTTGATGGCTCTATATCTCTTGAATACTCATCGTTAAACTGATCCGGGAATGCGTTTTCAACACCCTGCCACTCTGAAAATCTTAAAGCAACCCATTCATTCCAGCCAGTGACGAATATGAATTCAGGGTCGTTTTTGATGGCGTAATCCCACTGTTGTTGGAAATTAAGCCCGTAGAGTTTTGAGTTTTCGATATTCTTGTCAACTTTTATTTTCTTATTCTTGTATTTATATGTGTAATAGTAGTCACCAGAAGTATAGCTTCTTCCAAGGACGTTTTTGCCATTCATGGCAGTGAGGAACTCCTCTGTTGCATTCTGAGCAACTCCAACAGTCATTTGCTCCACATTGCCGTCGTTGTCAACGCCGAATTTGCCTTGTGGATATATGGAGAGCCAGCCCCAGTATCCCATGCCGTAAGCCCTGGTGAAATACGAGGCTTCGTTGCGTCTGAAAGTGAAGAACTCCAATATTTCATTGTGGTTATCCGAAAATGGATGCAGTCCGTCTGGATGGGCCATTATTAAAGGTTTTCCATCCCAGTAAAACCACAAGTCCTTGTATTTGCCGTCCTTGTATAAATCTTCGTACAATTTCTCCAGCATAATTGTGGTTGAGGGCATTGGTCCGAAGTTCAGCATAAAAGATATTTGAGGTGTTTTTACTCCCTGTTTCCTTGCTTCCGAGAAAGTTTCAAGAAGAGCCATGTATGACTCTCTCCACAGGTGGGCGGCATTTGTGCAGTCAAAGAATATTACATCCACTCCTGCGTCTGCCAGCATTTCGGCATGTTTTCTTAGAACGTACTTGTCCGTGGTGGAGTAGTAACCAAAAATGGGCTCGTTCCAGAAATGGTAGCCCGTATAGTCCGCCCAAACTGGATGGTGATAGTCGTTTTGGGCTTTTTGAGCTTCGTCAGGATCCAGTGAGTCAAGTATTTGCTGTACATTTCTTGGCAAGTTGTCTTCTGCGTGGGAAGCGTGCCAGGTCCAGTAGAACATTCCTACATACCTGTCTTTCCTCTCTGGGCCCACCTGCTTGTAGCCTGACAAGGTTCTGCCAAGGCCATCGGTTGCCACCCATGTATCTGGTTTTACAAGTTCAATATTGTAATCCTCTTCCATGCCGGAAACACCCATAATGGCCAGGCTTAATGCCACAAGCACAAGGGAGCACAGTATTCTTCTTGCGTTCATTTTAACCTCCATATGCCTTTTTAACAATTATATTATATTTTATCATTTAATTCATTAGCCTGCGCAATTAATATTTATGATATACTATATTAACATTTATTACAGGAAAGGAGTAGCTCATGTTAAGAAAAATTTTTGCTTTTATGTTTATTCTCATATATTCCATACCCGCATTTGGTGTTTCGGGACAGGCGAAAACACAATCCGATCTTTCGGGTGTTACTAAAACATGGGTAGCAACAGACGGTCTTGGGCGAAAAGTGGCAACACAAAAGGAAGCAGGTAAAAAGAAAAAGGAAAAGTACGTAGGCATCTTCTATTTTCTTTTCATGGACACGTCTTATGCAGGAAGACGGTTAAACGACAAGAGTTTTATCTACCAGTCAAGTGGCAAGGAAGGCGTTTGGGAAGCCCTTGTAAGAGACGGCATAGATATTTGGGCAAAACCATATTTCGGCTATTACGAAAACCAGGATGAATGGGTGTATAGAAAGCATGCTCAAATGCTTGTTGCGGCAGGTGTTGATTTTGTGTTCCTTGACATAACCAATCCAAATATGTATCAGTCTGCCTGGAAGACTTTGTTCAGAGTATGGCAGGGGATAAGGGACGAGGGTGGAGTCACTCCCCAGATAGTTTTCCACTGTGGCGATGCTCCTGAAAGGATGCAAAGCCATTTGGGTGTTTTATGGTCGGAGATATATGCTCCAGGAAAATACAAGAATTTATGGTTTATGTGGGAAGGAAAACCATTAATCTTTGGAAACCCGAAAAATATAAGCGGCGAGCAGAAGGATTTCTTTACAATCAAGCGCAGCTGGGCTTTCAACACATGGACGGAAGATGACGGTGGTGTTGACAGGTGGCCCTGGATTGCAGAATGGCCTCAGGTTCCCGGTAAGAATAAAAGTGGGGAAATAGAGCAGGTGGCAGTATCCGCAGGTTTTCACGCTTCCACATCAAGAGGGAGAAGCTTTGTACAGGGAGAGCAGATATCAAATGGAAAGAAGGACTTTGGATATTCTCTTGAAGAGACGAAATACGGTCTTGCTTTCAAGGAACAGTGGGAAAGAGCCCTTGAGCTTGATCCAAAAGTCATAATGGTTACAGGGTGGAACGAGTTTACAAACGGAGGGTCAGAGGTAACTTCCAATACACCATCATGGCCTGTGGCAGGCACTTACAGCACAGTAGTAGGTGACCTTCAATTTGGTAAAGTTTTTGTGGACTGTTTCAGTGTGGAATTCTCAAGGGATATTGAGCCTATTGATGGTTTCTTTGGAGACAATTTCTACTACCAACTCTGCCACTACATAAGGCTTTTCAAGGGCATGGATGAACTGCCTTTGGGTGAAGGCAGCCATGATATGGGACTTTCTGTTGATTTGGACAAGTGGGGCAAGGTTCAACCTGAGTTTAGAGACATAACGCACGACATCACCCACAGGAACCACAGATCCGTTACAGGAACTTATCACTATACCAACGATACAGGAAGAAATGACATAGAGTATGCCAAAGTTTCGAAATTGGATGACAAGACATACTTCTTTGTTTCCTGTGTGAATGATATTGTTTTTGATGACGGAGAGAACTGGATGAACCTTTTCCTGGACGTGGACCAGAACCATGAAACAGGTTGGGAAGGTTATGATTATATAATCAACAGAAGTAGAGACGACAAGTACGCAACCATAGAGAGATTTGCAGGCGGTGGTTGGGAGTTTGAGGAAGTTGGCAAGGCAGAGTACAAGGTGGAAGGCAACAGGATGGTTATATGTGTGCCAAACAACCTGGTTGGTCTTGAAAAGAGAGACAACTTTGATTTCAAATGGGCGGATAACTCCACCACTGAGGGCGATGTTATGCAGTTCATGGATTTGGGTGATGCAGCTCCTGACTCAAGATTCAACTTCAGATACGTAAAGAAAGATGGAAATATTGTTGAAAAGGAAGAGACAAGAGCTTCTAAAATCAATTACGGAGTTATAGGCGCATTAGGCATTGGTGTTGTTGCCCTTGTTGCAATAGCTGTTGTATTGCTTAAAATGCAGCAAAAAGGAATTATTATTTCCGCTGTCATATTGCTTGTTGCTATTGCGGCAATTGCATCATCGCTGCATTTTTTCGGAAGAAAACGGGAACCTGAAGAAGGTGGAGAAAATGTAATTGAGGAAACGGAAGCTTCCAAAAGGAAGACGATAACTTTGGTTGTAAGGGAAGATATTTCACCTGATGCTGACATGGATAAACTCAAAGAGACTCTTGTTGAATTCATTGATGCCTTCAAGAAAGAGAACAAGGGTGTTGGTGTAAGGGTTGAGTTTGTGAAAGATTTTCCAGCAAAGCTTTCTGGAGATGTGGTATTAATACCTGCCGACAGTGCTCTTGAGTATATGAGGGATCCAAAATATTACGGCAAAGAAAAGGGTCCTCAGTTTGCAGACCTTGAAAAACACGGTATTAAAGGCGAAAAGATGGTTGAATCCGCACTGTCTTTAGGAAAGGTGGGCACCTCTCTTCAGTGGGTTCCGTTCAATTACGACAGAGCTGTTGTATTGTGTGACTTGAACGTTTTCGAAGAACTTGGTGTCAAGGTACCAGACAGCAATTGGACTTATGAGGATTTTGTAGAAACGGTAGAAGCACTTACACAGAAAAAGAACTCAAAGTCCTACACCGGAGTATATCTGCCATATCACCAGGCCTTTGTATGGATGCAGTTTGTACGGGGCTTTGGCGGAGAGTGGTTTGATGAGGATAATTTGGATCTTGTCCTTACACAGGGCAAAAGCTTTGAAGGTTTATCTAGTATGTTCATGCTTTTGAATAGAGGATACGCTCAGGCAAACGGATTTGATGCCAAGAACAGTTTGAATGCAAAATGCGGAATGTCCTTTGCCTTTGCAAGTCAACCTGACAGAAACGGGATGTATTTCCTTTCAGAGGAGGAACTAATGAGGAATCCTGCAAATTATGCTGAAGAACTTGCAAAGGATAATAATCTATTGATTCTGCCGTTGCCAAAATTCCCTGAAGGAGATGTGGGAGCAAGCAATACGGACTTTATTCATGGTTTTGCCATGGTGGATTCAAGCAAAAAGAAGAATCTGGCTGCGAAACTGATTGGGTTTTCACAGTCTGTGGAAGGGCAGAAGATACTTAATAAATATTATGGCGGTATTCCTTCCAATGTGGATGCTCAGAAAGAAGATTTCTGGAAGGTTGGAGTATTTGCCTCTCAGGCAAATGCGGAAAACGCTCTTATGGGAATAGAGCATGACAGAAGAGACGACTTTTTTGAAGCTCTTCATGACTCCAAAGATTTGTTTGAAGAGAATATTCGTCTAAGAGCCATGTTTTCAAGAGTACTCTTTAGAGACCTGGAAAGACTTAACAACAAGGGTACTAAAGACCGTGTTGGTGATGCTGTTGTGGATGCTCTGAAACAACTGGAGAGGCAGTCAAGTATTACTATAAAACTTGCAGAGAGAAGATAATGAAGGAGCCGTAAGGCTCCTTCATTCATGTTCTTTCACCTTCAAACAGGGTCTCCCATTTTTCAGTAGCTAGTTTCTCAATCTCTCCCAAACTGTCTTTGTAGTCTGTTCTTCCTGAAAGGTGGGCTTCGAATACATTGTTGATTCTGCTTAAAATTATGCTGGCGACTGAGTCTGGCAATCTGCATTGAAATTTACCAACTGTATCAGCCTCTGGATAACTGATGAAGGCGTCGTAGTTAATTTTGTCTTTTGGCCATGGTATTCTCCAGAAATCTTCCATAGCCAAGTTTTTAGTAAGGGGAACAGAACCGCCTACCTGTTCATGATATGCCCTTTGTCCTTCGTCTGTAAAAAGAAACAGACAGAAAGCAGCGGCCGTATCGGGTCTTTTTGTTCTGTTGTATACTCCAAAACCTGTGGCTCCCGTTCCTACTCTATGAACAGGGAATCGTGGCCAGTTTGCTATATTCCAGTTTACACCCTTGGACTGATATTCCAATCCTGCCTGATAAAGACCAGGGAAAACTCCTGCCCTGAATACGGTGTCTTCTACATTCAGTTTTGCATATTTGGACATGAAGTTGCCACTTACTCCATCAGGACGTACAAGACCGTCGTCAATAACTCCAACAAGCTCGGAAAAACCTTTCAATACTTTCTCATCACTTACAAACAAGACTTTCTTGTTAACATCGTCAAACCATTTTCCGCCCCAGCCTTCAAGGAAAGGTATTAGGTTGGGTCCCCAGGATATATATATGCATGGGATATGATACTGTGATATTGCCCGTCACATTCGCCTGATATTCAGGAGGCAGATCTCCTATATGAATATCGTTTCTGTTGCATCCCATTAGTATGACAAGCATGAGAATGCAGAAAACACAGGTGAATGTTTTTATGTAACTATAAGCTTTCATAATTAAAACTCCTTTCCAAGTATGTATCTCGACTGACCTTTTACGTTGATTATATTATATTTCAAAATTAGCTGGCTGCTAAATGTATAATATGGACTTTTATTTGCCCAATTGTTCTTACTGCAATTATATCATTATGGATAAATAAGTGAATAAACTTTTGGTAATGTTAATGTGACTTTTGATATTAAGTTGTCAAATTGTCAATTGTGAATTATAATTGAAATATAAAGAAAAGGGGAATGAACATGATCTATACTCCACCTCCTGATACGTTTTCATATTTGGAACCTTTGGATGACATGGAACAACTGGGTAAGAAGTATTGGGAAGTCAAGGATAACAAAGAGGAACTTGACAAGCTTTTTGACTATGTCAAAAGTTCGAATAATACTGCGCTGCAAAGGGCGTTTGTTGGCATGATGCAGGAAGTAGACTTCATGACTTTGTTTGACGACTTTTATCAGGATGAAATAACTGTGTGGAAACATCCCAGATTCATGGAATGCCTTCTGCATGACCATAATTTCTTTGAAATGGTATATGTTCTGAAAGGGAAAGCAGGCAACATTATCAACGGACAGCTGTATAAAATGTCGGAAGCAGACATATGTATAATTGCTCCTGGCGTTCAGCACAAACTGGAGGTGGTGGATGACAGTATATTAATTAATGTGATTATTAAAAAATCCTTGTTTGATGAAAGTTTTTTCAAGAGACTGTCGCAGGATAAAGGAATAGTCAAATTTATAAAACAGAATTATTATATGCCTTCCATGGATAAAAGAGGCTTCCTCATGTTCCATGCACTGCACAACAACATGCTGAGAAGTGCATTGGCTCTTCTTTTTTCAGAAGCATTTAACGGGCAGAACAATCCAAATACAAAGGCCTCCTTGCTTACGGTAATACTGGAATATCTGGCAGAAAATGAAGATGAGACTCATGAAGCGGAAAATTGCGAATTTTCAGAGAAGATACTCAGGTACATACAGGAGAATTACCAATCCACATCCCTGTCCGATGCAGCAAGACATTTCAATTACTCAGAACCGCATCTTTCCAAGCTGATTAAGGAATCAATAGGAGTACCTTTTAAAACCATTCTTCAAGAGGTCAGGATTAAAGAAGCATGTCATTTGTTTGCAACCACGGAGTATACCATTGCACAGATTGCAGACATGATAGGCTACAAATCTCCTGTTTATCTTAGCAGGGTATTCAAAAAGAAGATGGAGGTAACTCCTGATCAATACCGCCGGATGCATAAGGAAAAGATGTACTTGTTTGAAGGTCTTGATGTGATTAAAAACAGGTAAAAAGCTTGTTTTATACGTAAATTATGCATTCTTCAGAAAGCGTGTTAAGCTCTGAAAGGAGTATGTCCCTAAAATCCATACGGGACTTCTCATCGCAGAACTCTGTTTTTTTATCCTTTGAATCGGCTAAAAAATCATTTAAATCCTTGTTATTACCGCAGTTTACAACTAACCCGGACTTTACATAAAAAAGTTTGTAGCCACTGTTTATGGGAATTTTGAGAATTATATCTTTTGACAATATATCCTCATGGCTGTAAAGCACCTTGTTTATTATACTTAAACCATCTTTAAGATTTCTTAGGTTTGCAGCTATTTCATACTGCATATCATTTGAATAAAATTGCATCTTGTTTGTAATTGCAAGAATCAATTTTTCCATTTCTTTTGCACTGCCAAATATTTTTAAAAGGGTTTGCCTGTTTCTATCGAAGGTATCCTTGTCCATGTCAATTGGCAGTATGTTGTATGAGAATTGGTAATTGTCACAAATGGGGAAAATGTGGCGCATTCTTTCCATGGTTTCATTAAGGGAGTACCTGCGTCTAAAAGGACCAAAGGAGTCATCTACCCTTGATGAGACGATGGAAAAGGGTTTGTATCTGTAATTATCACCGATTTTCACATACACATATCCTCTGTCGTTTTTATACTGGCTGTTAAACCAGGGTTTGATGGATTTGATTAATTGACATTCAAGCAGCCTTGCTTCAAGATGGGTGTCGCACACTTCGTGTTCAATACTATTTATTAGGTGTACCATCTTGTTTACCTTTTCCCACTTGTGTTTCTTATGAAAATATGAGGAAACCCTTTGTTTAAGGTTCTTGCTTTTACCGATATATATTATGTTCTTATCCTTATCAAGGAATTTATATATCCCTGGTGCACTAGGCAATTCTTTTGCTTTCTTTTTCAAGTTCTCCATTATTCATTCTTTCCTTTTTATTTCATGACATCCTGGATTATATATAATAATACTTGCAGATACAAACATTTTTGTGTATTGTATATACAAAAGTGAGGAGGGTTCAATGAGTATAATTAATTTGTTTAAAGAAAAAGATCCACTTGACAAATTATTAACCAAACTACACGACGAAGATTACGATAGGCGAGAGGACGCCTTGAAGAAGATAGAGAAAATGGATATCGGGGTCAAAGAAGGCCTTAAATTGCTTGACTGGTCAAAACAAAAGTTTCCGCCTTCTGAATTTGAATGGATTGACATTTCATCAAGACTTATAGATATTGTTGCAAAGTATCCTCAAAGGGAATATGTTGACAAGGTAGTCGGCATCTTTGATTTTGTCAGTCTTCCTGCAAAGATTTCCATTCTTTTGTTCCTTGCAGAATATGAAGTCAGGGAGGCTATGGAAGCGTATGTAAAGCTATTAGGGAAGATATATATGGATTTAAGAGGCCTGCCTGCAGGCAACCTTATCAGGCGGCCAAGGCATGCAGATTTAATATTCCCTGCAGTTTTGAAGTATATAGACAACAAGTACTTGTCAAGAGACATTTATCATGTGCTGCTCTGCTATTTCAATGAAGGCCTTGTCAATGAGGATTATCTGGGTGAATACAAGAATGAAATAGTGAAGGATATTCTTTATATGGCGGATAAAGTGAGGGAATATGATTTTGGCAGCTATCCTGGCTCCATGTGGGATGATGAGGAGTATCTTGAAATAAGGTCTTATGCAGGCGTACATTTTGATCTTGCAGGGTATATTAAGGATATAAGGGTTATAAAATGCTTGAATGAGCTTTTGTCAATTAATGATATAAGGCTCAAGATGTTTGCAACTGTTTCTTTGTTAAAGCACAACTGTGAAGTGGAGGCAGAACACTTTGAGGATATTGCAAAGAGCAACGAGATGCGCAACTGGTTTTACAACGCCCTTGACAATATGAACAGACTAGAACTATTTCCTGAGGAGTATGTAAGTCAGGAAAAGTTTGCAGAGTCGAACATGGTGGACTGGCTTTGTTATCCTACAGAGCTGGGCAGGGAACCTGATGAGATTGAACTTATGAACATATTCGAAGACTCGAAATATGAGTTTTATCTTTTTAGATTCAGATCCGACAGTGAAGGATGGAAGGAAAAAGGCTGGATGGCGGGTCTTGCTGGTCCGTTCAAGGCAGAAGAAATTCCGACCATTAATTCCAGTGGATATACCTTCAGCAGGTTTGATGAATGGGATTCAAAGAGTCCGGAGGATCATTTCAAGGATATAATCAATACGGTCAGAGGATTTTATTCTTTTCACGACTAATTGTTGAAAAAGACTAAAGAATTGGCTGGGTTTGTCGATATAGCATATGAGATTATTTAGTAGTTTAGGAGATAGCAGCATATGCTCTTATGGCAAAAAGGCCAGAACAAAAGAATGAAGATCACAAACAGCCGCCGTTTAATGAAAACAGGCAGCTGGACTCAGGATTTTGTTACAGGCGAGTTCCAGCTGTCCAATGAGATATTTGATATATTTGAAACGAACCAGATTGTTTCAAAGGATCTTTTTTGCTTTCTGCCCTTTGTACATACTGAGGACAAGGATAGTGTGAACAATGCTCTTCAGGGTGCGGTTAACGGTGAGGATTATAATATTGAGTACAGGATAGTAACGGCAAAGGGTAATCTAAAATACGTCAATGAGAGAACATTCACCATATTCGATAGATACAAAAAGCCTGTAAGGGTAATAGGTATAATAGAGCAGATTCCTTCAAAGAGCAAAGATTCCATTGGTATGGACAAGCTCAAAAGAAAATACGAGCTTTTGATAAGGGAATCCTGCGACATGTTTGCTCTGGTTAACGATAAAGGTCAGATAAAATATGCAAGCGAATCATTGTCAGAGGTAATCGGTTATGATGGTTCGGAGTTGCTTGGAAAGAGCATATTCGATATTTTCAACACGGAAAATTCCATTGAAATAAAGTACATGATTGAAAAAGTATCGGAAGGTTCTGAGAAAAAGGCTGAAGGCACCTTTTTTTATACAAATAAAAACGGGGACAACATATATCTGGAGCTTGTCATACGCAATGTGAACCAGAAGTCCCGGAACGGTCTTATTGTGTCTTTCAGAGACATAACCAAAAGGGTGGAGATGGAGAAAATGGTTCATCACATATCCACACATGACGAACTTACCGGTCTTCCAAACCGGATTCACCTAAAGGAAACCCTGAACAAACTTTGCAATGAAGCTAAAAAGGAAAATAATAAATTTGCCATCATGATGCTCAGGGTGGACAGATTTAACAGAATGCTGGATGCGATAGGTCATTATGTGGGGGACAAACTTTTAGTGGAGGTTTCCCATAGACTAAAGTATGTGTTTGGAGAACACCACTATATCTGCCGCTATTCCGAAGACAGATATGCCATCATTGTCACAGACATGGAATCAATAAGTGATTATGAGGCCATGGCTAGGAAGGCAATAAATGTATTCAGCAACTCGTTTACTGTGGATAAATATGATATTGAAGTTACTATAAACATGGGAATCTGCCTTTTTGACGAGAATAACAGCGATGCGGAGAGTATAATCAAGCATGCTGAAATTGCACTGTTTTGGGCAAAAAATGAGGGGAAGAACAAATACAAGTTCTATTCCTCGGATATTGACGTGCAAACATACAAGCAGTTTGAATTACACGCAGACATGCTCAAAGCCATTGACAATGACCAGTTCAGGGTATACTACCAGCCCATAATGGATTTGAAGACCAACAGGGTAATTGCCGCAGAGGCTCTTATCAGATGGGATCATCCAACCTGGGGTATGGTATCGCCGATGGAATTCATACCCATTGCCGAAGAAACTGGTTATATTATGAATATTGGAAGATGGGTGTTTAAAAAGGTATGCGAGGATATAAAGAAGTGGATTTCGTATGGCTTGAGACCTGTAAAGGTTGGTGTAAACATATCAAGTGTCCAGTTCTTTGAATCCCGCTTTGTCGAAAATATTATTAAAACAATAGAAGACCATTCTCTCGACCCTAATCTCTTAATTATAGAGATTACTGAAAGCATTTTGCTTGTTAATACCGAGAAGGTCATTAATGACTTGAAAAGATTGCGCGAAGCGGGCATTCAGATAGCCTTGGACGACTTCGGTACGGGATATTCGTCGCTGGCGTATTTGAGTTCTTTTAACATAGATATTTTAAAAATGGACAGCTCCTTTATTAAAAACTTGAGCGCCGACTATGCAAGCACAACTATAACCCGCCACATAATCAACATGGCACATGAACTGAGTCTGAAAGTGGTGGCGGAGGGTATTGAAACAATGCCCCAGCTTGTTTTTCTCAAGGACTTGAAGTGTAAAACCGGCCAGGGTTACATCTACAGCAAGCCTCTTCCTGAAGACATGTTCAGGAAGATATTGAAGAAGAGAGTAGTAAGGCCGGAAGCAAAAGAGCCAACAATTGTGTCTGACAAGAACAAAAGAAAGTATTTCAGGGTGGAGTTTAAAAACTTGTTGATTGCAGACATGACAATTCTTGAGCTTAAGGGAAAGGAGCTGAATGTGGGCAATACGAAGGTATTGGTGAAGAATATCAGTGCAGGAGGATTGTGTTTTGTCACAAATCTGAAAATGCCCGTCAGCAGGGATTTGGTTATGAATTTTTCTGCCTACCTGGCAGGAAAAATATTGGATATCAGAGGGTACGCCGTCTGGATGAAAGAACATGACAAGAACCTGTATGAATACGGTGTTGAATTTGCCATAGATGAGAGGGACAGGGAACACCTTATGAAGGATCTTTGGTACATCCAGATGCAGATTAAGACTAACGACGTTTTCACAGACGGTGATTTCGCAGTTAGTGCAAACGAATATTTTAATTAGGGCCAGGAGATGGATTTTAATATTTCTTTAGTCTCATGGTCCTTGATCTTGACAATTACAGGCGGTATTTCAATGTTGTTGTTTGAAAGAAAGGAGTAAACCATGCTCTTTGCTGCTATGACAAAGGATGCTACCTCATCCTTACTGTTTTCATAGTCTTTTTTTGCCACATAAAAAGTTATATTCGTAAAATCTTCATTGTATGTCACATCCTTTATGGACGGATACTGACTGCTTGTCTTGAGTTCTTCAAATAGATTTATAATATTTACTTTGAGAAAGCTTAGAATATAAATATAGTTTTCTTTGGTAATGATGTAGGTTATGGAGCCATCCAAGTTTTCTTCAATGCTTTCAATATATCCTTTTGTATTTACACTTACGAGAAAATCAATGACCTCCTGATATGCAAGAAAAGCTCCCGGGATGGTTATGACTACCTTGCCCTCCTCCTGCTTGTTTTCTTCATTCTGATTTTCAACCACTGTAGGTGAGGGTGTTGGTTCTACTGTTATGTCTTCAATTTTTACACATCCTACAAGAAATATTAAAAGAAATATGTGAAGCAGCAACTTTTTCATAAAGGTCTCTCCTGATATCTTCTGCTTCACATATTATCTTCTGTTTATGCTTTTTTATGTGTTTTTTCTTTAAGAATTGAAATGCCATGGGTCATGGTACCCATCGGACAATATACGCACCAGGACCTGGGTTTATACAGCAGCATGGTTACAATGCCCAGAATGGTGGATGTAAGCATGACACTGTAAAAGCCAAAGGCAAACTGGTAAACCCATGCAGGAAACATGTTTTTGGCAAAATGAACTTTCATGGGGATTCTAAATGTCCACAAGAGCTTTATGCCTTCTTTAAGGCTGCTCGCTCCTGAGAATACCAGGTATGTGGTAAATATCATGTTTAGAAACATTATCATGAAAAAAATGAGGAAACCGTATCGAAACCACTTTGTTGTCATGAATCTTGGCATGGGTTTGTTCCTGGACAGTTTCTTCTTCTTGCCTAAATACTCAAACAGCTGTCCTCTTCCACAATACTTGTTGCAATACGTTTTGCCTCCTCCGAATATGGAGATTAAAAGAGGAGTTATAAAGCAGATGAGTCCAAGCCATGCAAACAGTATGTGAAAGAGCCCGAGGAATAAATAAAGAGCGGAAAAGATGTATAGATAATCATACCACCTTTTTTTCATTAGATAATGCGCTCCCTTCCACAAGAGTAATAATTGATGCGGGACACTCTCTTTGACAAAGACCGCATCCTGTGCATTTTTCCACATCAACAAAGGCATGGACTCCCTTGTAGATGTGTATTGCGTTTCTTCTGCATACCTTCGTACAACAGCCGCAAGCAACGCAGATATTTGTGTCCACTTGTGCCTTCAAATTCAAAACCTCCAAAAATTTGTCTTTCCAGCATATTCTACTACTCTCTGATCTCAATAACAGTGATTAAGTCACTCTTTTAAATATTTGCAAGGAGTGATATAATGAAAATGGCATATGTTAATAAATATTGGATGAGGTGGATCAATGCCTAGACCAAGAAAAAGACGCAGGGTTTGCGCTCTTCCAAGAAGGAACAGATTCGGTCCATTGGAGGGGTATGACGAGGATAGAACAATAAATATGACCGTAGACGAGTATGAGACAATACGGCTTATAGATTTGGAAGGGTTGACTCAGGAAGAGAGCGCCAAACAGATGAATGTTGCCCGCACCACAGTTCAAAGCATATATGTGGAAGCTAGAAGAAAACTTGCCCAGTCTCTTGTAAACGGTTGGCCGCTGGTTATTGAAGGTGGTGTCTATACTTTATGCGATGATAACGACTTTTGCGGAAAACACTGTAGAAGAAGGAGAAGACATGACTGAACACTCAAAGATTGCAAAGGCTTTGTTCAAAGAAGGGTACAATTGCTGTCAGGCTGTAGTTCTGGCTTTTAGTGATGTAACTAATGTGGACAAGGATTTGGCTTTAAAGAGCTCCTCCTCTTTTGGAGGAGGAATGGGCAGATTAAGAGAAGTATGCGGTGCCTTGACCGGTACGTTCGTGGTTGCAGGAGTTTTGTTTGGATACACAAATCCCAAAGATAACATAGGCAAGGCCAAACATTATGAGGTTATTCAGGATCTGGCAAAAAGGTTTAAAGAAGAAAATGGCTCTCTACTTTGTAGAGAGCTTTTGGGATTGAATATTACCATTGATAGTCCAGTTCCGGAAAAAAGAACTGAAGAATATTACAAATCCAGACCTTGTGCGGATATTGTTGAAAGCGCAGCAAGTATTATGGATCAGCTGATTGCCAGCTTTTCGTAGTGTTTGTACAGTGCATGGAATCTACCGCTGTATGTATCCTTCCACGGTTTTCGCTTTCCGCAGAAATGCAGCATTACAGTGTTGTATATGACAAAGTGCATGTCGCACTCGCCATTTGTAGCTATTTTGTAATAACGGTATCTACGGGCATCATAGTTGTATAGTTTTTCGTCCAGACTCTTTATTTTTTTGCTGAACAGCGCATTCATAATATCCTGATCAGGCAGTATTAGTTTTGTCTTGTTTTTCACCAGGAAATTGTAAATCTCATTCTCATCAATATGTTTTCTCTGCTCTTCCAGATTCATCAGCAGCACACCGGAATTGTAGTAGGCTTCAATGTCGTATGTACCAAGCCTAATCTTGTTTATCTCGGTGTATGATATTATGTTGTGGTTTGCAGCTGCAAAATAGTATCCGGACAAGTCGGTTTCATAAAGCTTTCGCACAGGATTCAATACCAGAATATCCGGATCGATATACAAAATCCTGTCAATTTCCTTCGGCAGTACCTTAAAGGCAAGAAGCCTATAGTACATTTCCTTTGTATAGTGCATTAGTGTGGGTGCGTTGCTGAAGCAGTCTTCGCCTACGGTAATATTATGCAACTTGCTTCCGTTTTCCTCCACTTTCGTACGTATGTCATTGATTTCTTCTTCTGTAAGACTTGAATGCATCAGATATATTTGAAAAGTTTCATCAGGATTATTCACAAACAGGGAGGTCAACATCACTTTAAGAGGATGGATATAGTTGGCATTCAAGGTAACCAATACGTTCATTTCATCTTCCCTTTCATAATCATTCTGTTATATTATATAACTATACACAAAATGGTTGATTTTATCAAGCTGACTTGTATCTGGCGCGTATCTTGAGGCATCCGTTTTCCTCCTTTCCACCAACAAAAAGCGTGACATTGTCGTAGTTGGAACCATAGGCATTGATGGAAAGATCAGACTTTGTCTCGATAACAAGCACATATTCGCCTTTTTCCAGTTTTGCCTTTTCTAGGCTCAGCCATTTGCCTAATTCAGCATTTTTAACGGTACCTTTCTTAACCGCCCATTTTGATATGCTGCTTTTGTAGCTGTTTCTCCATTTGTATAGGCGGTATTCAAAACCCTGTTTGCCTGATTTGGTAGAAGGCAGGTATTCAAAACAATCTACTGATTGGTAAGTGCCGACAGAGTCCTTTCCCATATTGTCCGTAACTACAATCCTGAGTTCATGCTCCTTGTTTTCAAGACCTGTGATTTCATAAAGGACTTGCTTTTTAAGCAGCTGGGTGCCGTACGTATCAACCTCCTCTACAAGCTTTCCATCCAGGTAAACTTCCACAATGCCCCTGTCCGGAGCCTTGTCACCAATCCACCTTACTCCCGTGCCTGTAAAGACAAAGGTAACAGAAGAACCTGCTATGTTGGAAAAATGTACTTCTTCTGCTTGTCCCCAGGTCCCTTCATATCTTATTTTACTGCTTGAATTGTCAACACTTTCCCAGCCTGGAGGTGACAGGAATATTTCCATGCCATCAATATCATATTCAGCTTCAAATCTTATTGCGATCTTTTCTCCTTTTTTTAATGTGATTGAATCTTCTACTCCTGCTATGGTATAGAGGTTTCTTGTAAAGGAGGACTTTTCCGCTTCTTCCATATACCTGTAGTTGAATCTGTTGTTTGGAGCGGCATCTCCATTCAACATGAATTCATATACATCTCCTACGTTTTGCATGTTGTCATGCCATTTGAACTGTATATCTATTTTTCCTGATTTCAAACCGAGCTGTTTTCTTGGTATGGCAAGCTCCATTTTGTTGCCTGAAACTACATATCTAATGTCGCTGGCAACAGTCTCCCACTGCCAGTTGCCTAATGATTTTTCCAAGGTGGTTGTATTTTCTTTTACATCTACTCTGTTTACAACAAAGTTGTAACCCTGCCAGTTTGGTTTGTCATCGTCAGTTTTAATAAACAAGAGCATCCAGTTCTTGTCGGTGTAACTTGTTATATGGTCTACAGTTTCAACATAAAAATACACATTGTCCTTGTCTGTGGATACCTTCATCAGTTTGAAGTCGTTCCTTCCTGTGTCATTGACATATGTGACATTCTTCTCAAGGGACTTGGCATTTCTTATTGCCTTGTCGTTCATATCATCTCTGAATTCGGGTCTTACATCCTTCCAATCATCAAAATTACCGTCAATTATTATTGGTTTTGGTTTTCCTATTTCCGGTCTTCTTACCCCTTTATACTTTCTTATTGCAATAGCCAGCTGGTAGTAGAAGTTGTCGCCCAGGTCACCATCCAGAGTAGGCTCAATATCTCTTGAAAATTCGGGTGTGTAGCCGTCGCAAAAGGCACCACCTGCTGGCTGGTTGTGTTGTATTGCCCAGGAGGGAACCTCGTTTGGATTGAACCTGCCTCCAATCCACTCATTCCATGCGGTTATGAATATGAAGTTTGGATCAATCTCAAGTGCTCTGTCAAGGCCTTCCTGAAAGTTGTGCCCATATTTTGATGGGTATTCACTACTTATTGGGTCCTTGAAAAGAGGTTGCTTTCCATTGTGGTAGCTTCTTCCTCTTGCAATGAAGTTGCCCTCTTCATCTCTGGAGGAGAAGAAGGCAAGTCCGTGCGTCCAGTTTTGGGCGGTGCCCACCGCAACTTCCTCCCTGTCATTTGTGCTTGTGTATGCTGGATATTGAGGATAAATACTGTTCCAAGCCCAGTCGTTTTCCTCGTCAGGTGCTGTATACTCAGGGTGAGCGGACCTCCATGTGAAGAAGTCGATGATTTCCTTGTCTTTTACAGGGTCCAGGGAGCTCTTGTCTCCTATGAGCAAGGGTTTTCCTTCCCACATGAACCATAAATCAGAGTACAGGTTCTTTGAGTATATGTCGTTATACAGCTGTCGTATGCCATAATCTCCGCCCAGGTTGTTCCACCTAAGCAGCCATGTAAATTGAGGAGTTTTGCCGCCATCCTCCCTTATATCCGTAAACACCTTGCAAAGGTGCATCAATGATTCATAATCATAGAAAAAAGGCGTTTCTTCTGTGAAGTTTGTGAGGTCAATAACCAGGACGTCCACACCTATGTCAGAAAGCATCTGAGCGTGCTTTCTTAGCACATAATCGTCATATTGAAGGTCGTAGTAGCCGAATATGGGCTTGCCCCAATAGAAGGGGGTTGTCGACCTCCATAAAGGCGATTTGTAGTTGTCAAGGGCAGAAGGATCTTCTCTTAGTATCCTTGTCACATCGGAGGTTTGTTTGCCCCAGGCGCCTGCACCATTTAAATAGAAGGTGTTGTGGTGCCACAGATGGTAGAATATGCCTACATACCTGTCTTCTCTTCGTGGCCCCACTTCCTCGTATCCTGGTACCGTGCGGCCAAGCTCATCCACGCATGCCCAGGTATCGCTGTATGTATCCCACTTTGTTTCGTCCATCATTCGGTAATCCTCCACGTTTTCACCATTGCATCCTGCAAGTAACACAAGCATGATTATAGATACAATCCCAATAAGGATTTTCGATGACATTGTATTCACCTCTTTAGAATAGTCACTTCCAATTATATCACATATTATCGACAATAAAACATATTTCTGTTATACTTGTCTCCAGGTGATCATATGAAAAGAAGAGACAAAGTTAACTACTATTTGGATTTAGCTGAAGTTGTATCAAACAGAAGTACATGTTTAAGGAGAAAATATGGTGCGGTCATTGTAAAGAATGACGAGGTCATTTCCACAGGTTACGTGGGTGCCCCTAGAGGACGGATAAACTGCTGCGATATTGGCAGATGCATTAGGGAAGAAATGAATGTGCCAAGGGGAGAGCGTTATGAGCTCTGCAGAAGCGTTCATGCAGAAGCCAATGCCATTATAAGTGCCTCGAGGAATGAGATGATTGGCAGTTCCATGTATTTGACCGGAATTGAGGTTAAGAGTGGAGAGTATGTACAGAATGCCTGCTGCTGTTCAATGTGCAAGAGAATGATTATTAATGCAGGCATTGACAAAGTGTACATAAGGGATACAAAGGACGAGTATAGATGTATTGAGGTTTCAGAATGGATTAAAAACGACGAGTCCCTGCTGGGCGTGTTCGGATATTAATTTTTGAAGGTGATATTTATGAGTAAACTTAACAGACCCTTTTATTACAAAGAAGACCCAAAAGGATTGGGCAGATTTGTTGACCTGAGAGACTGGCAGGACGACAAGACGGTTCTTAAGAATCCCCATAAGGGATGGTACTGGCACTACATAGACAATGGTTATGGAAGAGGTGCATACAGGGACAGGTATGAGAAAATTGTATACAAGGAAGATGGGGATTACGATTTGGTAATTAACGATTTTCTTGAGGACTTTCCTCTGCTCAACCATCTGTATTTAAGATTTGACTGGGGAGATATTGAGAAGAAAGAAGGCGTGTATGACTGGACGTACATAGACAAGATAATGGATGTATGGGGCAAAAAAGGATACATGTTTTCTTTAAGAATCTGCACTTTTGAAGGTACGCATGAAGGTGTTTTGAAGTATGCAACTCCCAAGTGGGTTTTTGACAAAGGCGCAAAATTTACGGATATTAATGGAAGGATTGAGCCGGATTACGGCGATGAAATCTATCTTGAGTATCTTTCCAGGTTCATGCAGGAGTGCGGAAGAAAGTTCAACAACGATCCTTTGATTGAATTTGTAGACGTAGGCACCTTTGGAACCTGGGGAGAGGGGCACACCTGCGAGGGAAGCGGAAAGGTGTTCTCTTTTGATACCATGATAAAACATATTGATCTTCATGTAGATAATTTTCCCGATAAATTTATTCTTCTTAACGATGACTATGTCTGCCAGAGGGAAGAACCCAATCCAGGAGAGAACCAGGCAATTATTGATTATGCCCTTTCCAAAGGTTTGGGTTTAAGGGACGACTCTATTTGTGTGGACGGATACTGTGAATGGTATGGATACGACTCTTTAAGGTCTCCTTCGCTGTATGACGCCTTCAGCAAAATTGGGCCCGTAGATGTTGAGTTTGCCCATTTTAGCCACTACATGTCTCCTGAGTTTGATCCGCCACTTTTCAGGGACGGATATGCCGCTTTGGCTGCTTTGATGAGGGGAAGGGCAACGTATGCCGGTTTTCACGGGTATCCAAGGAAGTTTTTAAATACATTTAAATCCATGGCATATTATTGCGCCAACAGGCTTGGCTACTGGTTCTTCATTGAAGGATTGAAATTGCCTGATTTGAATGCAGGTGAGGTTAATACATTTACTCTAATCGTATCAAACAGAGGGTTTTCCAGATGTTATCACAAGTATGAGCTCAAGTTTAGGCTTGTTGACATGGAGAATGGAAACACTTATGAGTTTTCATGCGATGATGTGGACGTAACAAAATGGCAGCCTGTTAATGTTCCTTCCCTTGAAGACTGCATTTATGAGGAGATAAAACTTGACTTTGCAAATGTGCCAAAACAGAGAGCAAAGCTGCAGATAGGTTTGTTTGAGAAAGACAGACCCATACTCTTTGGAATGAGTAAAGAACGCATGACGGATGACGGTTATTACAACCTGTGTGATGTGGAAGTATTATAGCAGCTCTTCAAACTTCCTCATTTCAAGTATTGTCTTGAGGGTGTCAATGGAATAATGCAGGGCGGATAACAGTATTAGTATCTGCTCGTCTGTTAGATCATGTGCTATCTTGGTAATAACAGCGGATATAAATAGCGGGAAATCATTTTTATTCAACTAAAACACCTCCGTATATTATATGATACGGAGGTGTTTTAGGTATCCTAATATTTTTGAAAATTTATACGAATATATGTAAAGGTGGTAGTTATGATTTTAGGGAAAACAGGTATTGAAACAATAAAAAACGGATTTGGCGCTCTGCCCATACAAAGAATTGGTGTAGAGGAATCTACTAAGATATTACTTAGAGCTTATGAAAGCGGCATTACATTTTATGATACTGCAAGATTCTATACAGACAGTGAAGAAAAGATAGGTATTGCTCTTGGCAATGTGAGGCATAATATTACCATAGCTTCCAAAACAATGGCCAAAACAAAAGAGGAGTTTCAAAAGGACCTGGAGACGACCTTAAGGGAACTCAAAACAGACTATGTTGACTTGTATCAGTTTCACAATCCTCCTTTTTGCCCAAAACCTGACGATGGAACAGGTTTGTATGAGGAGATGCTGAAGGCAAAAGAAAAAGGGTATATCAGGCATATAGGTATTACAAATCACAGGATTAAGGTTGCCAAAGAGGCGATTGAATCAAACCTGTATGACACATTGCAGTTTCCTTTCAGCTACCTTGCCAGTGACAGTGAGATGGAACTGGTTAACGAATGTATTGACAACAATATGGGATTTATTGCCATGAAAGCTCTTGCAGGAGGCCTTATACAAAACAGTGCTGCGGCCTTTGCCTTCATGATGCAGTATGATGTTTTACCCATCTGGGGTATACAAAAGCTTGAAGAACTTGAAGAGTTTGTTTCATATATCGACCAACCTCCCAAGTATGAGGAATACACGCACATCATTGAGAAGGACAGGGATATATTAACAGGCAATTTCTGCAGAGGCTGCGGATACTGCCTCCCTTGCCCTTCGAATATTGATATTCCAAACTGTGCACGAATGTCGCTTATGATAAGAAGGGCACCGACTACAGTATATATGTCAAAAGACTGGATTGACAAAATGAAGGCAATTGAAGACTGTACCGAATGCAACAGTTGCAAGGAAAGATGCCCATATGGACTTGATTCGCCAAATCTTTTAAAGGAGAACTATAAGGACTACATGACATTTGTCTGAAACGGGGTATAATTTTGATATTTGCAAGTCTACATTTTGTATATCTGTACCTTCCTTTGTTTTTGCTTATATACTTTTTATCAAGCAATATCAAGTGGAGAAATGCGGTTTTGCTCCTTTTCTCCCTTGTTTTCTACTCATGGGGAGAACCAAAACTGCTTATCCTTATTCTGATCTGCTCTTTTGTATGCTATCTGGCAGGTCTTTTTATGCATGCAACCCAAAATACAAGAAAGAGAAGGATATACTTAACAATATCTACCAGTGTTGTTCTTGGAATGCTTGCATTCTTCAAATATTGGGCCTTCCTCGTAGGGAACATAAACTATGTACTGAAGACCCAGTTTCCACTTTGGGAAATTGCACTTCCGCTTGGAATCTCATTCTATACATTCCAGGCACTGACCTATGTAATTGACGTGTACAGACATGAGGTACGGGTGCAAAAGTCTTTTTCAAAGTTTCTTTTATACATTTCCATGTTCCCTCAGCTTGTGGCAGGACCTATTGTAACGTATTCGCATGTTGCAGAGCAGATTGACCGCAGAAAAGAGTGAAAATAATCGGATGGATTTTTACATCCTTTGTTGTATTGATGGGCTGGGTCATCTTCTACTACACTGATACTGCTTCACTGACTTACATGTTTAAAGTTTTGTTTGGTTTTTCAGACAGACCTGTTAATGACTTGTTTATCAACCTGACTATTAATGAATACTTCTATTTGCTAATGGCTGCTTCCGTTGGCTGTATGCCTATAGCAAGAGTTGTCAAAAGGGGACTTAACAACATGTACAACAGTGGCAGGGTGAAGATGGAATTTGCATTTATCGCCACATGCATCTTTGTTCTGCTTGTTTTATTTACAAGCAGCGCAATGTTGGTGGCAAAGAGCTACAATCCATTCCTGTATTTCAGATTCTAGGAGGACTTGCATGACAAGAAGACACGCACTATCCATTACTGTATTGTTTGAAGTATTTATCTTTTCATTAATGATTGTTAGTTTGACGGACAGTGACAGAGAAGCATCATACAAGGAAAACAGGACCCTTGCACAAAGGCCAAAACTGACTGTCAAGTCTTTGCTGGACGGAAGTTTTGCAAAGGAATTTGAGGAGTACTTTCAGGATCAGTTTCCTTTTAGGGATTTCTTCATGGACACAAGCTTTAAATTCACAACTCTAATGGCCAGGAAAGGCGAGGATGACGTGTCCTTGGTTGAAGGCGGGGAAGGGGCAGATTATGATGAAAACACAAATATTTTTAATCCTCCCAGCGGGTTTGAACCAATTGAGCCCACCCCTAGTCCGGAACCAACTGTGGAGCCAACAATGACACCTGGCAGTCCTCAGGCTACGCCCGGCGAGCAAACACCAACAACTACACCAGCACCAACAAAAACTCCAGTTCCAACTCCAGCTCCTACAACGGATATCAGTTATGAGTACAACCAGAAGTTTCTTAGGATAGGAGACAGGATTCTTGAAGTTTACTGGTATTCAAAACAAAGGGCCGAAAGCTATTTCAACGTATTAAAAAGAGTTGCAGATGAACTTCCAAATGCAAAGATATATGCGCTTCTGACGCCTTCTTCCGTAGAACTTTATACTCCTGAGAAGTATAAAGGGTATGGGCATTCATCAAAGGAAGCGATTGATTATCTTTTTTCAAACATGGACAAGCGAATTAATCAGGTGAATGTGTATGACAAAATGATGAGTAAGAAGAATGAGTACATTTACTTTAGGACTGACCACCATTGGACTCAAAGAGGTGCGTATTACGCCTATGAGGAGTTTTGTAAAGCTGCAAATATCAAGGCAAGGAAGATGAATGAATACAAAAAGGATACGGTGCCGAATTTTCTTGGCTCATACTTTAAGTATATTCCTGATGACAGGTTTAGAAGAAATCCTGACTATTTAGAGCTTTTCTATCCTCTTGCGAACAATGAAGGCAGAGCGTATTACGATATATCGATGAATCTGAAGAATTCGTTTGCTGTTAAGGCGGTGAGAACACCGAATGAAATGAAGGACTATCCTGCCAAGTATATGGTGTTTATGAATGGCGACAATCCTTTGACGCATTTTAAAACAGGAGTTGACAACAATAAAAGGATAGTTGTGTTCAAGGATTCCTACGGCAACTCCTTGGTTCCGTTCTTATTATCCCACTATGAGGATGTATATGTAATTGATATCAGGGCAGAGAAATACTTGAGTGGTGTTTTGGAGTTTATAAAACAGAAAGGCATCAATGAGGTTTTATTCGTAAACTACGTTAACTGCCCAACCCAAAGTGATGCCTTTGTAAGTCTTGATAAAATGCTTTAGTTTATCTGCGTTCATCCAGGCTGTAGAATTCATATCCCATTTCCCTGGCTTTGTCTATGAACTTGTCAAGTACTTTAATGTTGTCTGTATTTGAAATATGGAACTGGGTTATCATTCCGTCTTGTAGGTTTTTCATGTAGAGCTCATAGATTTCGTTTATGTCCTCGGTATCCTCTGTTCCCCAATCCGCATAAGAAAAGGACCAGAATACCGGGGTCATGCCTCTTTGCCTAGCTATATACAACATTCTTTCATTGTAGTAGCCGAAAGGAGGCCTGTAATAATATATGTTGACATCCTCTCCCAGCAGATCCTTTACTCTTCTGTCCATGTTCTCGAAGTCTTTAACAAGCTTTTCAACGGTCCATTCATTGGTGTTTGTCTGGTTCGCATGGGAATACCCATGGCTGCCTAGTACATGTCCCTCCTCAAGAATTCTTTCCAAGATGGATCTGTTTGGCTCCTTTACGTATGCTCCAAGGACGAAGAAGGTTGCTTTTACGTTCTTTTCCTTCAGTTTGTCAAGAAGGGCGTGGGTATGTCCGTATTCGGTACCCAGGTTGTATGCAAGGTAAATTCTTTTTAATCCTTGATCCTTTTTGTAGTATCCTCCGTATTTTTCTATAAGGTTTCTTTGCTCGTTGCTGGTTGCCCCATGTTGGCTTCTTGTTGACAGTGAATTGGCAAGGGCAAGGTCAATTTCGGAAAAAGGTGGCACCGTTGTTGTATTTGGTACTGTTTCCGTTGGCTTTGGAGTCGCATCCAACGGCGGACTTGGGGTTTTCTTTGGTGTATTTTTATTCTTTGGTGTTCTGTTCATTACAGGGGGATTGGTAGCACTTGGTGTGGATTTTGTTAAAACAAACCCCAGTTCGTAATATGTTTTTCCTATAATATGGAGGGATATTGCAGCAACTACTACGGCCAATACTATAAATGGTATAATGACTTTTTTACTCATTCATTTCCTCCTAATATATTTGACAACAATATGATTTAATATTATATATGTTAAGCTCGCTTCAGACAACTGGCTTGGGGAAACTTAACTAAAACTTAAAACTTATGTTATAATTATACCAGATATTTTATCAGTGAAAGAGGATAATATGATAAGAATTGACAGCCCATTGTTTACGAATTTGACAGACGAGGAAGTTCTCTCCTGCTTGAGATGCTCCGGTGCTCGCAAGAGGACTTATGAGAAAAATGAGATAATATTCGACCATGATACGAAGCCGGACAAACTGTATATACTTCTTGATGGCATGGTTGGTCTTTGCATGGATTCGTTGTCGGGAGACAAATCCATTTTGACCGTGCTGGATAAAAAGGGTGAGATTTTTGGAGAGGTATATATGTTTATTGAAAACAATCAGTACGATTACTACGCCTTGGTCCTTAAAAAGAGTGTTGTTCTTGAGATTCCCAAGGTGTTTTTTTACCAGAAATGTGAGAAGTGCTGCTCATATCATTCAAAACTCATCTCAAACATGTTGGGCATTCTTGCCTCCAAAGCGTATTATTTGACCAAGAAAAATCAGCTTTTGTCCAGCACGAGCTTGAGGCAGAAACTTACGAAATACATTCTGATGAACATGGACAGGCAGGGGTTTGTGAAGCTGAATATGAGCCGTGAAGACCTTGCCAATTATTTGAATGTCAAAAGGCCGAGCTTGTCCAGGGAACTCATAAACATGCATAGGGACAATCTGATTGAAGTTTCCGGAAGAACTATAAAAGTTGTGGACATTGAAAAATTAGCTGACAACTTGTAACATATGTTACAGAAATGCAGGTTTCAATATGGTACTATTTCTCTGTCAGGATAAATTACATAAACATTTAATTTAGGAGGTAATATGATGGAGAATGCAAAAATGTTTTGTTTTCAGTGCCAGGAAGCTTTAAATTGTGTTGGATGTACAAAGGCAGGTGTATGTGGAAAGAAGCCGGAAGTATCCAATATGCAGGACTTGCTCATTTATGTAACAAAAGGATTGTCCTATGTTGCAACTGCATTGAGAAAGGAAGGTAAAGAGGTTTCTAAAGAAGTTGGCCGATTTGTATCAACAAACCTTTTTGTTACAATAACCAATGCGAATTTTGATGAAGAAGCAATTATTGACAGAATATACAAAACCCTTGATTTAAAGAAGAATCTTCTGGGTCAGCTGAAAGATTTGTCAAAGCTGCCGGAAGCTGCTTTGTGGGACAAGAGAAATGTCGAAGATATGGAAAAGAAAGCTAGAGTTGTAGGTATTCTATCAATAGAGAATGAAGACATACGCAGTCTTAAAGAACTCATTACATACGGCCTCAAAGGCCTTGCAGCCTACAACAAGCATGCAAACGTTCTTGGTTACTCAAATGAGGAAATAGATGCATTTGCCCAGGAGACGCTGGCCAAACTACTTGACCCTGCAATAGGGGTTGAAGAGCTGGTTGCTCTGGCTCTTGAGACGGGTAAATATGGCGTATCAACCATGGCTCTATTGAATGATGCTAATACAAGCACCTACGGAAAACCCGAAATGACCAAGGTCAACATTGGAACAAGAAACAATCCAGCTATACTTGTGTCCGGTCATGACCTTAGGGATCTTGAGATGTTGCTTGAGCAGACCGAAGGAACAGGTGTAGACGTATATACTCACTCAGAGATGCTACCTGCCCACTACTATCCTAAGCTTAAGAAGTTCAAGCATCTGGCAGGCAACTACGGAAGTGCATGGTGGAAGCAGAAAGAAGAATTTGAGTCCTTTAATGGACCAATCCTTATGACTACAAACTGCCTTGTTCCACCAAAGGAAAGCTACAAGGACAGGGTGTATACAACCGGAGCTACAGGATTCCCAGGATGCACACATATTGAGCCGGATGAGAATGGCCACAAGGACTTCAGTGCAATTATAGAGCATGCGAAAAGACTTTCTGCTCCAACACAGATAGAACAAGGTGAAATTATCGGTGGATTTGCATATGACCAGGTAATGGCTCTTGCTGACAAGGTTGTGGAAGCTGTAAAGAGCGGCGCAATCAAAAAGTTCATTGTCATGGCTGGTTGTGATGGAAGACAGAAATCAAGAAGCTATTACACTGAATTTGCACAGGCTCTTCCAAAGGATACAGTAATCCTTACAGCAGGTTGTGCAAAATATAGATACAACAAGCTGGATTTGGGCGATATTGGCGGCATTCCAAGAGTTCTTGATGCAGGACAGTGCAACGACTCTTACTCCCTTGCCCTCATAGCTCTCAAACTTAAAGAAGTGTTTGAACTTGAAGACGTAAACCAGCTCCCAATAGTGTATAACATAGCATGGTATGAGCAGAAAGCAGTCATTGTACTTCTGGCACTATTATACCTTGGAGTTAAAAACATCCATCTTGGTCCAACACTTCCTGCATTCCTATCACCGAATGTTGCTAAAGTTCTGGTTGAGAACTTTGGTATATCAGGAATAGGAACCGTGGAGGAGGATATTGAGAATCTTGTAAAGGCAGGCTAAGATGGTTTATATAGATGGAGCAGTGGGATTGTTGTCCTGCTGCTTTTTTGTTTATAGCGGTTTTAACTGAAAATCAGCAAGAACTCTCCCATCCTCAATAACATACTAAACAAATCTCATAGTCTATTTTGAATTATCTCCCGTTCTGGTATAATATACGTATGCAAGTACAATGAACAAGGAGTGACGGTATGGACTTGGGGTTTTCTAACACTATAATAGCCTTTGGAATAACTTTATTGGCAGGTCTTGCAACAGGAATTGGAAGCTTGCTTGCATTCTACACAAAGAGGACAAATGAGAAGTTTCTTGCCGCTACATTGGGTTTTTCTGCAGGTGTTATGATTTATGTGTCCTTGGTTGAGATTTTTGCAGAGGCAAAAAGCTCCCTTATTGAAGAACTTGGAGCTAAAAAGGGCTATTGGGTTTGTGTGATATCCTTTTTTGCGGGCATAGCATTAATTGCGTTAATAGACAAACTTGTTCCACAAAAAGAAAACCCTCATGAAATGAGGGATGTGAATGAAATGGATAAGAAAGTTGATAATGATTCACTTCTTAGAATGGGTCTTTTTTCAGCACTTGCCATTGCAATACACAACTTTCCTGAGGGTATTGCAACATTCATGAGTGCAATACAGGATCCGAAACTAGGTATCAGTATTGCCGTAGCAGTTGCAATACACAATATTCCGGAGGGAATAGCAGTATCCATCCCTGTATACTATGCCACAGGAAATAGAAAGAAGGCTTTCATGTATTCCTTTTTGTCCGGTCTGTCAGAGCCCTTGGGAGCAATTGTAGGATTCATACTTCTTAGGAGGTTTATCTCTCCATCGTTATTCGGAATTATATTTGCTTCAGTTGCAGGCATTATGGTATATATTTCTCTTGATGAGTTAATGCCTACGGCCGAGAAATATGGTCACCACCATATTTCAATTTACGGGCTGATTGCAGGAATGGCTGTAATGGCTTTAAGTTTATTAATGTTCGCCTAATTGATTAACTATTGGCTCCGCATTTGGTATTGTATCTGGTTCGTTTTCCTTTGGTTTGTCTGGTATTATTGGTCGCTTTAAAGGATCTGGAGGATATATTTCAGGTTTCATTGGTCTGCTTGGTATTTTGTCTTCAAACATAATAGTCATCCTTTCATGTTTTTGTTAGTTTATCTTCTATGGATGAAATTATACATAAAAAAACCACCATCTGCTTTCGCAGGTGGTGGTTTTTTGTCAACTCCAAAGAAGGTAAAAAAACAGAATGACTAAAAAATATATTAAGATGAAAACGGTTCCGATTACGAGCCCTGCAAGTAGGGCGGACCTCATTATGATAAACGTTTCTTTCCTAGAAAGAGGAGGCTGTGGATTCATATCCACTTCATTCTTCTTTTCAGATTCTTTTTCCGCTTTTGGTCTTTCTCTCTTTAGTGGAGCAAACCATTTAAGGCCCGGTTCATATTCGAAATCCATGTTGGCTATAACTCTGCCGTCATCATCATTGTACGTTTTCTTCTTCTTTGACTTCCGGTTCATTTTCCGTCTCCTTGTTGTACAGATGGCAGACAACATAGTGGTCTTTTTCCATCTCTATTGGCGTTGGAGCAACTTTTGAGCAAATCTCCATTCTCTTTGGACACCTTGTGTGGAACTTGCATCCTGAAGGAGGATTTGCTGGTGATGGAAGCGCTCCTGAAAGAACTATTCTCTTCATCTTATAGTTTGGATCTGGTACAGGAATAGCACTAAACAGAGCTTCCGTATATGGGTGAAGAGGATTACTGAAGATGTCTTCTTTCTTGCCGTACTCAACAATATTACCCAGGTACATGACTGCAACGGTATCGGATATGTGCTCAACCACGGACAGGTCATGAGATATGAACAGGTAAGTAAGGTTGTACTTCTCCTGCAAATCCATTAAGAGATTTATAATCTGTGCTTGAATCGACACATCCAGAGCGGATACCGGCTCGTCACACACAATAAACTCAGGATTCAGAGCCAATGCTCTTGCAATGCATATTCTCTGTCTTTGTCCACCTGAAAACTCGTGCGGATATCTGTCTTTGTGGTAAGGCATAAGTCCACAGTTGTTCATGATATCATCAATATAGTCGTTGTATTCCGCATCCGATACTATCTTGTGCTGCCTTACTGCTTCCCCTATGATTTCTCCTACAGGAAGTCTTGGTGAGAGGGAAGAGTAGGGGTCCTGGAAGATTATCTGCATCTTTGGTCTTAACTCTCTCAGCCTTTTCTTGTTGACTGCAAAGACATCTTCTCCCTTAAAGTATACATTGCCTGAAGTCTTTTCAAGAAGCCTCAGAATGGTTCTTCCTGCTGTGGACTTGCCGCATCCTGACTCACCGACAAGACCCATTGTGGAACCTTTATTTATGCTGAAACTAATTCCATCCACAGCTTTAACATGTCCTACCGTGCGCTGTATTACACCTGACTTTATTGGAAAGTATTTCTTTAAATCTTTAACTTCTATTATTGGCTGTTCTTCGACATTCTTGTCTTTTACATCGTTATTTGTTGTCATCTCTTTCCTCCTTTTCATAGTGATAGCATGCAACACTGTGAGAATCCGTCAGGCTGTAGGTATCTGGATACGGCCCAGCACACTTTTCAAAGGCCCTGTCGCATCTGTCTCTAAAGAAACAGTAGTTTGGCATGTTGATTGGATTGGGCACCTTTCCAGGGATGCTGTATAACCTGTTAACTTTCTTGTTGATGGAAGGCTTGCTGTTCATAAGCCCTATTGTATAAGGGTGGGAAGGATTCGAAAATACTTCCGATGCAAGTCCTTGTTCAACGACCTTGCCCGCATACATTACTACCACGTAATCAGCCATCTCTGCTATAACACCCAGGTCGTGGGTAATCAGCATAATACTGCTGTTTATCTTGTCCTTAAGGTTTTTCAACAAATCAAGTATCTGTGCCTGAATTGTAACGTCAAGAGCGGTTGTAGGCTCGTCGGCAATGATAAGCTTTGGATTGCATGCCAGCGCCATGGCTATCATAACTCTTTGCCTCATTCCGCCGGACAATTCGTGAGGATACATTTTGTATACTCCTCCGCTGTTTGCAATACCAACCAAGTCCAAAAGCTCAATTGTTCTTGCCGTTACTTTTTCTTGATCAAGCTCTGGGTTGTGCAGTTCAATTACCTCATTTATCTGAGCTCCTATTCTAAAGACAGGATTAAGGCTTGTCATGGGCTCCTGGAATATCATTGATATCTTATTGCCCCTTATTTTCTGCATTTCATCAACGGGCATTTTAGCAATATCATACGCTATATCCTCGTCATTGAAGCGGATCGCTCCATCAACAATTTGCCCCTGTGGTCTCTGAACAAGCTGCAGAACAGACAAGCTGGTAACTGACTTGCCGCAACCGGACTCTCCAACAACACCCACGGTTTTTCCCTTGGGGATGCTGAACGAAACTCCGTTTACTGCCTTCACGACACCAATGTCTGTAAAGAAGTATGTATGGAGATTGTCTATCTCCAATACATTGTTTTTATCCTTCATTTCAGTAATATAGTCATCCCTGGTCATCAGAGAGCGCATTCTTTCAAGTTCTTGTGTCTTTTTGAAGTTCTCTCTAGAAATCTTCCTGGATTCCTTTATTGAAATGTAATTTGCTTTTTTCTTGTTATTATTATTTTTATTGAATAATGCCATTAATTATCACCTATCTCTTCATTTTGGGGTCAAATGCATCTCTTAGACCGTCACCTATAAAGTTGAATCCCATAACTGTAATCAGTATCAGGAAACCGGCAGGTATCCATACAAACCAGTAGTTTTTAAGGACGTGGATTTCAGAAACGTCGTTGATTATGTTGCCCCAAGAAGCGTATGGGAACTTGACTCCTATACCCAGGAAGCTCAATGTGGATTCTGTCAGAATGATTCCACCAAGTCCCATGGTTGCCAGAACAATCAGCTGTGGAATTACGTTTGGTACAAGATGTTTGAAAATTCTTCTTGTTGGCGTAAGTCCGGTAGCCTCAGCAGCAATCATGAATTCCTGTTCCCTCAATGAAAGAATCTGACCTCTAACCATTCTTGCAATACCAGGCCATCCCAAAATACCCATGATGACCATAAGCCACATGATACGCTCATCGTTAGGTACTTTCCGCTGGTCCATAACGGAACCGATAATGATTATCAATGGTAAAGATGGTATGCAGTTGAATATGTCAACAATACGCATGATCAGGTTGTCTATCCAGCCAGAAAAATATCCAGCCACACCACCTAGTATAACTCCTATTATTATTTCTATTGTTATAACAATGAAACCAATTATCAGCGATACCCTACCACCGTACATAAGTCTTGTCAGCAAGTCCATTCCGTTTCTGTCAGTTCCAAGCCAGTGCTTCATTGATGGCCTCTCGTAGGACTTCAATACTTTTGTTATCTGCATATTTTTAACCTGGTATTCATTGTCCTTGGGGTATATTGTAAATTCGGTATCTTCGCCTTGTTCATTTTTTGCAGTAAAGGTCTTATCTTTAGCAAGTGCCGCTTCCTTCAATGCTTTCTTAAACTCAATATCAAGAAACATATCCTGCATGCTAGGCGTTACTATAAAATTGGAAGCCAGGGCGTACTCCTTTTCGCCTCCATCGTCAACCTTGTAGATTATATATTCTATATTTTTACTGTCTGCTATTTTCTCAAATCTATAGGTGACACCATTTGCTGTAAACGTGTCCGCCTCTTCCGTATTAAAAGCAGTCTCTGCATTCTTTTTAAACTCATAGTTAAAGCTGGTGTCTTTATCGTATGCATCGTACACCATCATGGATGCAATAGCAACATCATCTGCAACCGATATAGCTGACATTCTTCCCTGAGAACTTATTACATATGTTCTGCCATCGAAAGCAAAGTGGTTTTTATGTTGCTTCATGGTGTCAATAATTGCATTCTCCAGCTCCTCGGTAAATTCATAATCGTTGACAGGCGAATAGATCAAATCATCGCCTATTCGTAAAACATTTTCAGCAACTGGAGCAAGTTTTGATATTCTATGATACTTGTCACTTACACTTTCGATGAAGTATGATTCATCTCCATTTTCAAAGGTAGTATTGCCTTGGTTCAAAGCCAAAACGAATTTTGCTCTTGCATCCGTTGAAAAGTCCATTTCAGTTTTGAAATCAAACTTGTATTCTCTGTTGAAGGATCCGCTTGCATAGTCCTTCATCATTTCTTCTTCCTTGAAAAAAGTCTGTTTCTCCCCATATGGGCTTATTAATCCGCCCACAAATGAAAACAGGAACATCGAAGCGATGATTATGAGACCTGCAATTGCAAGCTTGTTTCTGAAGAACCTCTTCATGACGAGCATGGTGGGGGAGAGTACCTTGATACGTGCTTCGTCATCTAGAGCGTCAGATCTGTCTTCGCTTACGAAATCCTCTCTTGCTATTCTTTTTTCATCTATATCTTCCGTGTTTAACGGTTTGTTTTCATAGTCATTATTGGCCATGGTTCCCTCCTATATCATGTATAAAATTAACTTATTCTGACTCGTGGGTCGACTATTGCGTACATAATATCTGCAATCAAGGTACCGAGTAGCGTTAGCATCGCAAGAAATGAGAGATAAAACATTGTAAATGGAATATCCCCGTGTACCATGGCATCATACGATATCCTACCAATACCTTCTATCTTGAACAATGTTTCAGTAATCATTGCTCCTGAAAACAGACCGGGTATTGTGCCACCCAGAATGGTAACAATTGGTATCAATGTATTTCTAAAAGCATGTTTGTTAATAACTTTCGATTCAGACAGGCCCTTTGCCCGTGCAGTACGTATATAGTCAGCATTGAGCACTTCCAGCATGTTTGTCCTGGTATACCTCATAAGACTACCTATGTTGACAATAACGAGGGTCATTATGGGCATCAAGTTGTGTGAAATTATATCCATGAATTTACCCCAGGTACTTAGCTGGTTATGAAACTTTCCTACGCTGCCGTACAAATCAAGCCAACCCAGTTTTACTGAGAGCACAAGTTTTAGCAGGGTAGCAAAGAAGAAAGTAGGTAAGGATATTCCTATCAACGCTACTACAGTAACTGCATAGTCGGTTTTACTGTATTGTTTTCTTGCTGAAAGAATGCCCAAAGGTATAGCTATAATTATCTGGAAGAAGAATGCTACAGCACCCAGGAAAAATGAGTTCCAGATAACATCCGCAAACTTTTTAGTAACAGTTCCGGTATAGTACCAGGTATCACCAAAGTTGCCTCTAATGGCATGGGACAGCCATTTAAAATATCCAATCAATACCGGATCGTCAAGTCCATATACGGAGTTTAGCTGTTTCCGTAGATCTTGAAAACTAAGCGCACCTGGTTTCATAGACATTTCTCTCGCCATTGCATCTACGTAGGATGTAGGTATAAATCGCATTATTGTGTATATGATCAGTGTAACGAATAACAGTATGAATATACTAAGCAGTACTCTTTTCAATATAAATTTCCACATATCAATCCCTCTAAAATTAAAATAAGAGCCCACTTGAATGTGGGCACTATCCACAAAGGTTAAGCGGGCTCTTTTAGTCCCATATTATTACTTAAGTGAGATTTTCTCTATCTCACGCATCCAACCGTAGAAGGTTGTAATGTCTGGAGTTACAGTGCTCATGTCAACACGCTCTGAGCTAAAGATTACGCAGTTCTGTCTCTGGTAAACTGGAATCTCAACACCCCAGTCAAGAATCAGGTCAAGAGCCTGCTTGTAGATAAGCTTTCTGTAAGCCTGATCAGGGCTCTTTCTAGCATTCATAATATAATTGTCAAGGTCAGAACTGTCTATAGCATAGTGGTTACTGTTTGTGCCGCCCTTTCCAACTATGTTGGAGCTGTGATAAACCTGATACATGTCAGGGTCGATTGTTGCGCCCCAGGCAGCTACCCAGATCTCCTGCTGCATAGCATCGAGCTTGTTCCAAAGAACGTTGGAGTCGGTTGGGTTGTTGATAGTGATAGAGATACCTATCTTCTCAAGTGCCGTGGCAGCTTCGTTAACCAACAGGTAGGATGGATGTTCGTCGCCACCCTGTGCAGGAATGATGAGTTCGTAATCAAGTTTTGCACCTTCTGGAGCTGCTGTAAACTTCTTGGAGGATTCGTCATATGTGAATCCAGCTGCTTTCAGGAAGCCTACGCATGCATCAAGTGCAGCCTGATATCTGTCTTCAGCACTCATGCTGGATGTGTAGATTGGGTCGCCATCTACGTCCTTGGAGTAAGCAACCTCATAGTCCGCATCAGATTTCTGAGGAGCAGCCCAGGATGTATTGGAAATTGGATAGTTGATAACTGAAGCAGCTTCGCCGTAGTATGAGTCAACTGTCAATTCACGGTATGCAGCCAATACTGTAGCCAAACCTTTTCTGAGGTTCTTGCTTGCTTCTGAAGCTGGATCATCGCCAACTTTTACGTTGTATGCGTTGATTCCAATATATCCGTATCCAAGGTTGTCAACAAGGCTTGTTGTAATAACGTTGCCTGACAATTCATTATTTGAGTTGTAACCCTTGATTTCGTTCAATCTGTCCTTGCTTCCGCTTGGATCAGTAATATCTATTGTTCCAGTGGTGATACCTGTAACCTTATCTTTCTCTTCAGTTTCCTTGAACTGCAGATTCTTAATCTTTGGCTCACCTTTCCAGTAATGCTTGTTAGCTGTGTAGTATATAATATTGTTTTCGTATTTCTCAAATACATATGGTCCAGCACCCATTGGCTTGGAAGTCTTTGACTCAACGATGCTCAGATCTCCTCTTGGGAAACCAAATTTGTTGTTCTCGTAGTCGTACTGAGCCTCGTCACCATAGTAGTGCATTGGAGCTACGCTGATACCTGCGATCTGATAGATTGCTGGAGCATCATAACCGTATGTAGTTACTTCAATTGTGTACTGGTCAATCTTCTTTATACCAGTGATGTTGGGCACTTCTTCTGGTTCCTCGCCAAGACGCTCAACCAGAATTGGAGTAATTGCATTTTCAACATCGCCTACAAAGTAGCTTGTGTCTCCTGCATAAGCGGAACCAAGAGCTTCGTAGTCATAGCCATACTGAGCAATGATGTCCGCAAGAACCTGAGCTTCTTCCTTGTCTGATGAATCATACTCTTCGTCCATGCTGTAGAAGAATGCGAAAAGGTCTTTGGTTTCTGGATACTCCTCAACGTACTTGCCATAGTATCCCATCAGAGTTTCATCGTCGGGAATGGATCTTACCCACTCAAGCTCATCAGTCAATATAGGCTTTATAACCTTATCGATAACTGCCTGCTGGAGTTCTTCATCTTCTGGAATAAGTGCTTTTCCAGCCTCAACGTCAACACTCTCAATCAAGCTGTTGTTTGCTCTGTAGTTCTTCATGCCGATGATGGGCACTGAATAGAGTGTTGAGCTTCCAGTGTATGAAGAATCTGCCAGAACATAGTAGCAGAAGATTACGTCGTCCGCATCGAGTTCATGACCATCGCTGAACTTGACACCCTGTTTAATCTTGATAGTATACTTTGTAATGTTGTTAGTTTCATCAATGCTAATATCAATGTCACTTATTCCTTTGTAAGTATACTCGGTACCATTGTACTCATGGGTCTCACCTTCAATACTCTTCATGATTATACCGCCCACTCTATCCGTCTCCATGAGTGAAACCTGTGTAATTTCGGCTGCATCCATGTCGTATCCAGTCGTTGCAAAGAACGGGCTGAATTTACCGGAAAATGGAGTGTAACCGACTACCAACGGAGTGGTTTTGTTCTTGTCATCTCCATCGCCTGGTTTTGTACATGCTGTAAAAACCAAACCAAGGATCAGAACAAGCGATGTAATGATCAGAAATTTTCTGAATTTGTTGTTCATTTTCCTTTTACCTCCTATTTTTCTCCATATATACCACACATCATTATACATGTCAACCAAAATAATCAGGTTGAGTATAATATACGTTATTATAAAGCAAAAAGAATAAATTGTCCATATCAAATTATGTAAAGCATAGATAATTATTGTTAAAATTAGAAACAACTCAATAACAATTCTACATATCAAAATCAATGAATGTAAAGCCTGTTAATATACTTTTAGGAACAGCCAAGCTTGTGTTAACAGACCACACTTCGGTAAAAACTGACAAATCATGCCTGCCGGACATATATGCTACATTTTGAGAGTTTTTTGACCAGACCAGTGGAGTTGCATATGAGTTTGATATGGCAACTTTTCTGGCAAGATTTCCAACAGGCTCAGTTATCCTGATTATCGAGTAATATCTTCCATTTTCAAATACTGTTTCGCTATAGGCAATCCTGGAAGAATCATGAGACCAAACGGGATTGAAGTTTTTAGCCTGCTGCCCACTTGGAAGTTTGTTTAAACTTCCGTCGTTTAGATTAACTGTGTATATTTCAGATATGCTTGCACCGGGTGATGTGAAAAGAAACCAGCTGCCATCGGGAGATGCAAGTACGTCATTAATGGGATTTGAAAATTGAAACACTCTTTCTTCCGTATTGTCTATTAAATTCAACTTGTAGATGGACATGCCGGATTCGAATAGAAGTGAGGCTTCGTCCAGAAACTGCACATATCTTGCCAGCGGTCTTTCAATGGTTTCAAACTGCCTTGTCAACACATTATACAACCTTATTACCGAGCTGTTTGAATAAACAATTCGGTTCCCATGTTTTGACCAGGATACAAAACCAGGTACATCAATCTTATCAATGGAGGAAACTTCTTCCGTGTCCTTGTCTATGACATATATTATTCCTTCATTGGATACATAAGAGATGTGTTTTCCGTTCGGAGAAACAAAAATACGTGCACCGTCTCCTCCATCCGGAACCTTAATGCTTTCAAAGCCGCCTGTAAATCCGTTATATATAATAAGGAAGTGATTTATATCATCGAAGATTATAAGAACAAGATTATTGAAGGATTCATCCGGCGAAAAAGGTATTTTCAGGTTTGTGCCTGGATGGATTATTGGTGTTTCCAGATTGTTTGCTTCAAATATTAAACTGCTGGATGTGTTGTACCTTCTCGCAATGGAAAACAATGTGTCACCTTTCCTGACAGTATAAAAAATCTGCATTAAATTTCCCTCTCTTTTAATATCCTGTTATAATACAAGTGTATGCGTGGAAACATTATCATATAATCTCAGGGAGGGGTTACTTTGAAATA
>DUPL01000032.1 GCA_012838385.1 Clostridiaceae bacterium | reverse complement strand
GTACTTTTCATAAAGCTCTATTGTCAGATTTCCAATATCCATTCCGGACCATCCATCAGGCATGTCATCGGATGGAACATACATTCTATCAGATTCATTGGAGAATTCTTTTGCAACAATGCTGCCAATTGGAAGCAGAAGCTCAACATCCTTGTCCTCAGCCTTCTGCATAAGCTGTGTTGCCAGGTCAAGCTTGTCATCCTCACAAATGGAATCCCCTATCTTGTAGCCTTTGGCCTTGAGGAATGTGTAGGCCATACCTCCACCAATAATGAGCACATCCACTTTTTCAAGCAGGTTGTTTATAACCTCTATCTTGTCGGAAACCTTTGCGCCACCAAGTATTGCAACAAAAGGTCTTTCTGGATTTGAAAGAGCCTTGCCCATTATCTCAATTTCCTTCTGAATAAGGAAACCTGAAACCGCAGGCAGATAATTTGCAATTCCTGCAGTGGAAGCATGAGCCCTGTGTGCTGTTCCAAATGCATCATTGACAAAAATATCAGCAAGACTTGCAAGCTCCTTTGCAAACTCAGGATCGTTGGCTTCCTCTTCCTTGTGGAACCTGACGTTTTCAAGCATAAGAATTTGTCCTTCTTTCAAATTCTTTGCCTTTTCCTTGCTGTCAGGACCTATGACATCCGAAGACTGTATAATCTCCATATTCAACAACTTGCCAAGATGCTTGGAGCATGGAGCCATTGAATACTTCATGTTGAATTGTCCCTTGGGTCTGCCCAGGTGGGACATAAGTATTACCTTGGCTTTCTTGTCCAACAAATATTTTATTGTAGGCAAAGCCGCTACTATTCTTTTGTCGTCTGATATGTTTCCTTCTGTATCAAAGGGTACGTTGAAGTCAACCCTTACTATGACTCTTTTGCCGGTTACATTTATATCTGTAACGTTTTTCTTGTTGTAATAGCTCATATATCAGCCACTCTCCTTAAATTCTGTATATCTAAAATCTAGTCAAAAGACCCAAATTCTATTTTATACCTAATATCCAAAAATATCAACCTAATGTAAAGAAAATAACAAAGCAAGAAGAAGAAAAGGAACAAAAGGCAGTTCTTCCCCCCTTGCTTTCCCCTTGTAGTATGCCAATCCAGACAAAAACGCCAGCATGCAGGCCATAAACAAACCTTTGGCAGCTGTTGACGCATCAAACATAAGGAAAGCACACATAATGCACACAACATCCGCCTTGCCCACCGCTTTCTTGAGTATGGTACAAACAAATACAACTGTGCCACACATCATAAACGACAATAAGTCTGGCATTCCTTCAACCAACACTCTTAAAAGCGAAACTACAATTAACAAGAGCAGTGCGGCAATAGGTATTTTTCTTGTTTTAATGTCAAAATATGCACAAACAGTCAAAACACATAAGAAAAGTACTATCAATCGTCGCTGCCCATCTGCGTATAGGCCTCATCAACGTCATATTGGGGCTGTTTTCTAAAATTCTCAGGCTTGGATGTATCAATTCCGCATACGGTTATATACTCACAATAATCACAAACCTTGAAGTTCTTGTTCGGAAAATCAACAGGAATTATGGAGATGTCTCCTTCGGCCATTCTTTCGTAAGTATTTTTAACAGTCTTGTGAAGCTGTTTCCTCAAAAGATCGAATCCGTTCCTGGGAACGGCTCCCCCTTTCAGAGTAACCGACCATCCTTCCTTTTTCCGTCTTATACTCATGGTCTTTGCATCCTCTTCATCGGAAACAATACAATCAAGAACTTCCGGATCATCAATAATATATCCCTTCAGTCTAAGTTCCTCTTCCCTGGACACTTCACTTCTGTTTGAAGCACTCTTTACATCCGGACCTAGTGTGAAGTACAGGCAGGCAACAGGAACAACCGCTTTTTCGCTTTTGCTGCCAATGCCTTCCACCAAGGCGTCCATGTAAGCAACCAGTTGTATGCTCTGACCATTAATCAAATCCTGGGGGGATACATTAAGGTCAGATGACTTGTAATCTATTACCCTTAAATAAATTGCATCCTCCGTCTCACAGACATCGTACCGGTCAATCCTTCCTGTTATCTGGACGTATCTTCCATCATCCAGCCTGACACGTACTGGAGGCAACTCTCCATCAGGACCAAACGCCACTTCAAATCCGGCTGGCTGGAAAACCCCTCCATGTATCTGCCATAAGGCTTTTCTGAATGCCTTTTTTGCATATCTTAAAAGCCTGTTTGCAATATACTTTTTCCTCTCGCTGTCGTAAAAACTCCTTATACCCACTTCCTCCAGTGACTCAGCAAACACATCATCCATAAGTTTGTCACTATCATCAACAGGAAGATTAATTGCTTTTTTAGAAGCCTTGTCAATCAATGTATGCAAAAAGGTACCCACATCCGTATTCTCGACAACTGCTTCCTTTCTTTTCTCAGCCTTTATGCCGTAGCTCATGAAGAATGAATACGGACATCTGTTGTACTTCTCAATTCTTGATGCGGACATGTAAAGGTTTTTGGCAAACAACTCATCCATTATGTCTTTTGGCAGATACAAGTCTCTTCTGAAAGATGTATCAGCTTTCAAAATTCTTTCAAATTCATGTTTGTACTCAGCACTATCCCGATACCATTTTCTGATACATTTGATTGTCTCGTCCTCTACATCTCTCAAAAGTCCTGCATTCTCTGTCAAAAACGGAAGAGGCAAAGTAAGTCTTTCCATTACTCCCTCGTTGTAATCCTTAACAACCTTCAAAGACGGGAAGATGTTCTGTATCCTCTGAACAATTACCGACGGTCTCATAGGATTCAGTCCGTGGTCTTCCAATGCGTAACTAATTATCATATGCTCGGAGGGAGATGACAAGACCGTGTAAATAAGGTAATACTCCATATTTGCCTTTGTCCTGTTGTCCTCTGCAAGAGCGATTCCCTTGTTCTTCAAATACGCTCTGTCGTCGTCCTTCAAAAGACCTTCATCCACAAAGGTTGCGGGAAAAACTCCCTCGTTTGCGCCCAGCAGTATCATTCCTTTAACATCATGGCTTCTTGTTCTGTCCGCAACACCAATTTGGACACTGTCTTCAGTAAACGGAATAAAACCAATCTTGTACTCGGAAAACCCCAATAAAAGCGTTTCCTTGAAAAGCTTTACCTTATCCTTCAACGAACCTGTCAACCTTATGTCACCCATGAACACGTAAATCTGCTCTACAACTTCCATGGTTATGTTCCAGATTCTCGCATATTCATTTGCCATAACAGGCATGTTGGATTCCTTGAACTTCAATGACATGTTCTGCATTTTTCCCTGGACGTCAAGTTTGGAGAAGAACGAAACAAGAATTTTGCAGCACTCTTTCATTGTGCGGCATTTTTTCAACTCTTCCTCGAACGAGGTTACATCGCTATACAACTTTGCTCGAAGCACTTCAACTTCTTCAAACTCATCAATACTTGAACCAAAATCCTTTTTGCCTCTTAGCCCATGGGCAAGCGCAATATTCTCAAACCTGTCAACCGCACAAATTTCTTCCGTATACAGGCCAGTTTTCAGAAAATCGAGCACGCTAGTCCTCTCCCAGGAACTTCCCACAATATCAAGCAATGTCAGAATGAATCTAATTAGTGGATGATCTTCTATGTTCTTTTTGGAGTCAATGAAGTATGGAATATTGTACTTTGGAAACACAATCTTTATAACCTTCTCGTACAAATCAATACTTCTTGCAGTTACTGCAATATCCTTGTATCTTAAACCTTCCTCCCTCAAAAGCCTCACAATTTCTCTTGCACTGCGATCCACTTCTTCATATATGCTTCTGCATTCAACAATTTTTATGTTTTTGGGTATGTCCTGCACCCTCTTTGCAGGATATTTGCCAAAGTTCCTTTCAAGATGGGCAATATATTTGTTAGTAAAGCGATGACTTTCTTTCAAGTATGTAATGTTTATCCTTGCATCGACATCCTTTGCCACCCTTAGCAGCTGTTCATACGTTCTGTACACCCTGTCGAATATGTACTCGTCTTCCTCATCCATGCAAAGACACACATTTACATCCCTGCACTGCCTGACCAGCTCCTTCAATATATCAAACTCATAGGATGTAAAACCTGCAAACCCATCAAGCCATATTACAGCATCCTTGAAAGGTCTGTGTTCTGCAAGCTTTTCCAAAAACGCACTGTAAATATCCTGGTCCTCTATATTGTCTTCCAAAAGAAGATTCCTGTACTCACTGTAAATTAGGGACAAATCGGAAAGCTTGCTTTTCAACAAATCATCTTCAAGCTCCAATGTCGCCTCCTCAAGCATGCCGGGAGTGACTTCATATCTGCCAAACTCATCAATCAGACCTAAAAGCCTGTTAATCTCTCCTGGACGTTCTTCCAGAAACTCAAAGTATTCAAGCCTATCAATATTCTCTTTCACCACATGACCAAGCAACATAATACGGCCTGAAGGATTCAGTTTTGTCTTTGCAAGTCCTCCATACCTGGACAATATCCTGAAAGCCATGCGTTTGAAGCTGACAACTTCATTGCCCAATAGGCCCTTGCAATCAGGATGCTCAAGCAGCCTTGCTTCTGCCTGCAGGGAGTACTGCTCGGGCACCACCAGGTAAACAGGCCCGCATTCATGCTTCAAATGCCTGGCTATACTGTCAACACAGTATGTGCTTTTTCCACTGCCTGCCCTGCCGGCCAGTATGTTGAGCGCCATATTCTACCCCTTCTTTACGTCATGCCTGTAAACCTGTCTATTGTTGAGCGACCATATTCTTTCACTGAATTTGCCTGTATCGGTTGTTTCATATGCCTTTGCCATGTCATACATGCGGGCATCCATAACGTCGAGATAATGAAGCATTTCCGCTTCCGGTATCATTGGGTATTTTGGACTTCCATATTCCGGCTCATAATGATGTGCAAGTATCATATGCTCAAGCAGCATTATAATTTCACTGTTTATACCCAGCTCATTTCCTGTCTCACTTACAATCTTTATACCCTGAATCAAATGCCCCAGCATTATCCCTTCAGTTGTATAGTCCGAAACAATGCCGTATTCCGAAACTTCCATTTCCTCAATCTTTCCAATATCGTGCAGTATGACTCCGGCATACAAAAGGTCCTTGTTGAGAAAGTCGTAAGTTTCAGAAAGCGCCTTGGCATTTTTAAGCATTGTGGTTATGTGGTACAAAAGTCCACAGCGAACCGAATGATGATTCTTCTTGGCTGCAGGAAAATATATTAGCTGGTTCTTGTACTTTTCAAGAACTGCCATTACAAGGGTTGCAATCTCCGCATTCTCCATTCCAAGGACTGTCTTTTCAACAATTTCATACATCTCCTCGCCCTGATATGGAGCGCTAGGTATAAATTCCTCGGGATTGACATTGTCGGCTTCTACAGTCCTCCTTATTCTGTCAATCTTGAATTGAAGCTGTCCCTGCCAGTCAATAACCTGACCCTTTGCCCATACCACAGTACCTGCAGCAAACCTTGTCACATTATCGTCATCCCAATCCCAAAGTTTTGCGTTGATTTCACCCGTATTGTCCGCAAAAGTAAAGTTCATGTATCTGTTGTTGGTAGTTGTTTGCTTTTGCTCGGATACTTTTATGTAAAAGTATCCTTCAGCAATATCCCCGGGTTTTAAATCAATAACTTTCTTTTTGTTTCTATCAGCCATTCATCCGACTCCTTTATTTTTACTAAATTATATCTCTTAGAAAAACAATATGCAAATTATCATCCAAAATATTTTATTGCTCTTTTGATTGCAAAATCAAAACCGTTAACAAGTCCCAGATATTCGCCCTTATTTTCTCTTTTCGAGCATTCCAAAAAAGGCACGTATTCCCTGGTATGGTCAGTACCTTTGAAACCAGGATCGCATCCGTGATCCGCAGTTAGGCAAAGCATATCACCATCATCCAGAAGATAAAATATTTCTTCAAGTCTCCTTGATACTCTTTCAACCTCGTTACAGTACCCCAATGGATCCCTTCTGTGTCCGTAAAGCATATCGGTATCTACAAGATTGACAAACACAAACTCCTTTTTGTCTGTCCTTGTCCTTGCAATTTTCTCCACCCTGTCAAGACATGCCTCGTTCCCCTTGTCCGGATAATTTACATCAATGCCTTTGCCGTCGAAAATGTCCCATATCTTTCCCACAGCAACAACACTTACATCCAAAGAATGAAGCTTATCCTCCATAAGTGTCTTGTTGGGGAGTTCAATACTGTAGTCTTTTCTATTCTTCGTCCTTACAAAACCATCCTTTTCATTCCCTACAAACGGTCTTGCAATCACTCTTCCCACTTTGTAATCATCACATATTCTCCTTGCCTTCTCGCATATGTCATAAAGTTCTTCCAGAGGAACCACCTCTTCATGAGCCGCTATCTGAAACACGGAATCCGCAGACGTATAGCAGATTATTGAACCTGTCTCCATATGCTCCTTTCCAAGCTCTTTTATGATTTTCGTTCCTGACACACTCTTGTTGCCAATTACTTTTCTTCCAGTTTCCTTTTCAAGCCTTTTTACAAGCTCTTCAGGAAATGATGGATATTCGGGCGGAAATATGGTCAATGTGAAATCGAGGTTCATGCCTGCAAGCTCCCAGTGTCCGGTCTGGGTATCCTTGCCGCCTCCTCTTTTTTCAAGCACCGCATAATTTGCAATTGGATTGTCAACCTCTTCACATCCCTCAAGCTCAACCCCAAGGGTTTTGCATGAATTTCCAAGGCCCATTCTGACGAGAAATCTCCATTTTTCACCCTCTATCGCCCTGCTTGCAGACAGTGCGGTATTTGAACCGCAATCACCATACTCCCCGCAAACACTGTCGGCTCCTATTCCAAAGCTGTCTATGACAACAAGATAATATCTCATAAATATACCTCTTTCCCTTTATTTCTCAAGACAGGACTTTACAAGCATCCCGCTTATGTAATCCAGAAGCTGCTCAACATTATCGGAAACTGACACGCTGAACACTTTCTCCAGCTTTGAATTGCATATGTACAATATTGCAGCCAACGTGTCATAATCCAGTTCCACGTTATCTACCATATTGCTTTTTGCACATTCAGAGCAGAATATGGATTTTTCCGCCACAGAAAAAACAAGGTCCTGCCCTTCTGGTTTTCTCTCGCAAATTCCACAGCTCGATATAACCGGTGCAAAACCCTGCAGTGTCAGCATTCTAAGCCTGAAAATGTCGTAAACAAGCTTGTAATCCATTTTTCCTGTATTCAGAAAATGTAAACAGTTTAAAAGAAGCCTTAGACTTTCAGGCTCTGGCATTTCCTGCTGTATCATTGTCAAGCAGATTCTTGCCATGTCTCCGGCGGTAAACAACACATCCAGGTCATTCCTCAGGTTGAAAAATGGTTCAATCAGCTGGGCACTATTCAAACTGTACATGCTTCTTCCCTTGTACAGCTCAAAAGAGCTGTAGGCAAAGGGCTGTACAGAGGCAAGATACCTGTAACCGGTTCTTTTTGCGCGCCTTGCCCTGACACTGATAATTCCATTTGTGTCGGAAAACACGGTGAGAATCTTGTCGCCCTCTCCAAACTCTCCTTCTCTTAACACTATTCCGTTTACTTTCAGATTCCTCATATGCTATTCCTTGTAACCAAGCTCCTTTAACATGTATGAGTTGTTTCTCCAGTCATCCTTTACCTTTACCCAAAGCTTAAGATTAACCTGTCCGCCAACCAGATTTTCAATATCAACCCTTGCGGTCTGGCCGATTCGTTTGAGCATTCTGCCCTCTTTGCCAATCAAGATACCCTTGTGGCTGTTCTTCTCACAGTATATGGTTGCTTCAATATGATAAACACCGTTTGGCCTTGTGGGCTCCGTGAACTGTATGACTTCAACACCCACACCATGGGGAACTTCCTCGCTGGTGAACGAAAGCACCTTTTCCCTGATAACTTCTGCAACCAATTCTCTCAATGTGCTGTCCACGAACATGTCATCGGGGTAATACTTTGGTCCTTTGGGCAAAATCTTTTTTATCTCCTCCACCAATATGTCCACGCCGTCGTTCTTTAAAGCTGATATGGGGATTATGGCTTTTGGATTAAGAAGCTTTGACAACTCGTCAATCAGGACAAGCAAATTCTCCTTAACCACCAGATCCACCTTGTTTAAGACAAGAAATATTGGTACTTCAACATTCTTCATCATCTCTATTAAATCCAAATCGCCTTTAGGTATCGCCTTTACGTTGGCATCGAACACATAAACAACAGCATCAATGTCCTTTGTGGCACTGTGCACGCTGCTTACCATGAACTCTCCAAGCTTGTTTTTCGGCTTGTGCATGCCTGGAGTGTCAATAAACACTATCTGATAGTCTTCACCCGTTGCAATTGCCCTTACATTGTTGCGAGTGGTCTGGGGTTTTCGGGACACAATTGACACCTTCTGCCCCATTATTGCGTTAAGCAAAGTTGATTTACCCACATTTGCTCTTCCTACAAGTGAAACAAATCCTGATCTGAACATAACCCACCTACCTTTTAAATCCCGCAGTATTCAATATTCCATATGCATTCTCAAGCATAAGTTCTTCCCTCTCTTTAGTATCATGGTCAAAACCCAAAAGATGCAGAAAACCATGAACCACTAAAAACGCAACTTCCCGCTCTTTATCGTGCCCATACTCTTCTGCCTGCTCGCAAGCCTTGTCCAAAGATACAATAATATCGCCCAAAAAAGCCTTGCCTGTTTCCGGACAAAGAAGTTCTTCGTCAATATATCCTTCTCCGTCACACAGATCAAACTGGGGAAAAGACAATACATCCGTAGGCTTGTCCATGCCCCTGTATTCTTTATTTATTTCCTGTATTACATCGTTGTCTGCAAAGATTATGCAAACTTCAAAATCCGATCCATCCAGAAGATAGTCCGCACTTTTCAATACATCATTGCAAATCATCATGTATCTTTTGCGTGCTTCTTCATTCAAATCAGCAAACTTCCCCATAAATTCAAAATCCACATCCACCATTACTCGCCTCGTTTACTCTTCCCTTTTCCATTCTCATAAACTTCATACGCCTTGATTATCCTCTGAACAAGTTCGTGTCTTACCACGTCTTTTTCAGTAAGATTTACAAACTCAATGCCATCTATACCTTGCAGTATCCTGTGAGCACTCTTCAAACCGGACTTCTTGTCCTTTGGAAGATCGATTTGAGTTACATCTCCCGTAACCACCGCTTTTGAGCCGTAGCCAATTCTGGTAAGGAACATTTTAAGCTGCTCCTGGGTGGTATTCTGAGCCTCGTCAAGGATAATAAAGGAATCATCCAGGGTGCGTCCTCTCATATATGCAAGGGGGGCCACCTCAATCGCGCCCTTTTCAAAATTCTTGGAATAGCTCTCCATGCCCATTATGTCATAAAGGGCATCATAAAGAGGCCTGAGATAAGGGTCCACTTTGTTCTGCAAATCTCCAGGTAGAAATCCAAGCTTCTCCCCTGCTTCCACCGCAGGTCTTGTCAGAATTATTCGGGAAACCTCATGATTCTTGAAAGCCTTGACAGCCATGGCAACTGCAAGATAAGTCTTGCCTGTACCGGCAGGACCTATACCAAAGGTAACAGTACTGTTTTCGATGGCTTGTACATATTTTTTCTGACCGTTGGTTTTGGCTTTTAGTTGTTTTCCTCTTGCCGTTATAATTATTGCATCCTGGGTATACTGTTTTACCTGGGCAATACCGCCTTCCTGCGCCAAGTCGCATAGATACGCTGTCATCTGCTTCGTTATGAGTTCTCCTTCCGAAGACAATTCAAGCATCCTTCTGAGAACGCTTTCGGCCTTTACAGTCCTGTCCTCATCATCCCCGGTTATGCTTATTTCGTCATTGCGGAGTGAGATCCTTACTGAGAATGCATCTTCTATAACAAGAACGTTTTCATCCCTGTTACCGAATATTCCAGAAATATCGTCTCCGTGGGTAGGAGTTATTGTTTTTTCAATCACCAACTGCCACCTCTACACCAATGTTCTCTTCACATTCACATGCCATATACAGAAACACACCCTCCTCCGTCTTTCTTATTTCAAAAAATGTCTCTAAAATATCGGCATCATCCGGTATCATGTTGTCTATAAGTTCCATGGCTCTGAGCCGGGTTGCCTCAAGTGCCTCCTCATAGCTCAATATTACTGTTTCCTTCCTAGTTTCCATTATCTTCGTCTTAACTATTCCCATGGGCATCTCTTTTCCGCTGGGCAGAGTGAGATATTGCTCAAAAGTTACACTGCTGTAGCTGTCGTAAGGATTTTTTTTGCCGGGAAGTCCTATGTTTATCCCAAAAAAGTTTATTGTCGTCAATGTCTTTTCCTTACCAGTTGCCACAATCCTTTCATGCTGCGTTTCTATTGGTATTTCAACGGAATGCCAGACAATACCCTTTACTATTCCTCTTGCATGAACGGGTCTTTTGTGCTCCTTTCCTTCCTCATCCATCTGCACAACCCATCCTGCAATCAGTTTCTGTCCTTTTGTGACGGTGGTGTCTATTGTAACGAGAGCGGTGCCTTGTTCGGGTACAATCTTGCTTACTACTGCATCTTTTTTTGCCACCACGTCACAATGCACATCATCCGGAACCGTACCTTTGTCATTGTACTCCTGCCTTTTTGCCAGCGTTATTTCAAGCACGATTCCCCTTTTTCTTACCCCCACCCAGGCAATCCCCGGCTGGTTGTCCATAAGCGTGTCTGCCAGCTCGCTGTTGTCTATATTATGCATGAACACACCAGGTCTTATTCCCATGCTGGATAGGACAAGCCTTGTGCGCATTTCCTCAATGGGGGTAGCTCCCTCAATCCTTATACTCCATAGCATGGAGCAAAGCAACATTGTCAACATAATGCCAACGGCAAATGAAGCGGCCAGGACTTTTCTTTTTCTATACCTGTAAAGTTTAATAATCAGGCCTTTTTTCTCAAGAATCCTGACTTTGCACCTTGCCTTAAAAGCTACAGGTCTTATCCTTTTCCTGAAATCAGTTGAACTGACACACATTACAATGGTATCTTTGTCAATTCTTTTGATTCCCCACAGCTTTATATTCCTTCTGGCACAAATGTTTACAAATCTCTCAGGCTTCAAACCTGATACTGATATAATAACATAAGATAGAATATTATACCACATAATCTTTCCTCTTAAACGTATGATATACTGGCAATTCTGCCTTCTATGCGAAGACATTCCGCATTGATTTCTTTAATATAGAGTTCCGCACCTTGAATCAACACAATCCCAAGCTTTGTATTAATTAAAACACTATTTGTATCGCACTCCTTCAGGCCTTTGTGATTTATTACCCAGGCTGTGTTTTTTCCAACCCAGCGAATTGAAGGAGTATCTGTAATTACATCTGAAGGAAAACCAAAAATCTCACTCTTCACTAAAAGCTACCTCCCCACGGACACGTTCATCAGCTCATCAGGGGTTCCAAACGTGTATCCCTGCTGCTTTATATCCTTGATAACCCTGTCAAGAGCATCTGCATTGTCCTTTGATACGGCATGAAGAAGCAGAACCGCCCCATTATGAACATGATCCATTATCATCTTGTAGGCATGATCCGCTCCCTTCTGTTTGTCAACAAGCCAATCCCGATACGCAAAACTCCATAGTATGCAGGTATGGTTCAAATCTTTGGCAATCTTAAGGGTCTTTTCATCATATTCACCCCTGGGTGGTCTCAACATCCTCATATGCTTTCCATATTTCTCATAAAACACCCGGTCCAGCTCCAGTATTTCCTTTTCGACTATAGTGGCTGACTTGGTAGGCAGAGAATAATGATTGACTGTGTGGTTTCCCACCTCGTGACCTTCCTCCACCATCCTGCGGATAAGTTCCGGGTTTTTATCCAGGTAGGGTCCTGTAACGAAAAACACCGCCTTTACATCATTGTCCCTAAGAACATTCAATATCTTCTCGGTATACCCTTGCTCATATCCTTCGTCAAAGGTAAGGTATATCTTTTTTTCCGATGTGTCTCCTATGTATTTGCCCCCATATTTATGCAACATTGTAACTTCCTTTGTACCGACCTCCGGCGGTTTTCCGTCCTTGTTCCGCTTGAGTCCCCATCTGTACACCATATTTCCATTTACCATAATACTGTTTCCAGTCTCTATCTCGTTTACGTACACTGCGTATTCTTTTTTTGTCCTGTTGAAATGTAGTATCAAAGGAAAGGAAAGTATGGTAAGAAGCAGTATTACAGGTGCAATAATCCTCATTTTATGCACAAAAAAACCTCCCTTTTGCATACATGTCTCTGTAAAGATATGCAAAAAGGAGGCAATTTATTCTATATCACACTCTATTCTTCAACAGGAGTCAGCTTGTTTGTGTACCTTTCCATTTTCTCAAAATCGTAGGCATCCAGTATGAGGGTATCTCTAGGCGTTATTGTAACTGTTCCATAACCACTGATGTGATCTATCAGTCCTCTAGCAGTTGAGAGTATGCCCAAAAGGTTGTTCTGGTCCCCTATGGCTGCAATGTGGATGGGCTGGCCGTAAACCTGACCGTCTATGACCAGTGATGTGGCGACCACCCTTATCTCGCTCATAGCCCCGATTCTTACTCCGTTTATTGCAATAGCCTGTGCAGTGGATGCCTTTAGCTCGTTTATGAGCATAAGTAGTACGGCAGGTAATTCTCCCAACGTAGAAGGATCTGTCAGCTCTATGAGTATCTCTATCCCTGACCCTTTTACCTTTGTCAACCCTGCAAAAAGCTTTATATTCTTCAACTCTTTCTCCAGGTGCTCAATCTGCTGTTGATAGCTTCCGTGCTCGAACAGGTCAACCTTTTTCTGCAATTCCGCTTTTTCCTGGGTCAGTTTGTCCACCTCTTCCTGCAGCTTGATAAGCTCCTTCTGATATTCATACAAAGAGTTGTAGGACCTTTCCTCTGTTGCCTTGATTTCCCTTATGTTCTTGTACTGCATTGCAATCAGGATTCCAAGAACGAAGCATACAAAAGTGATGGCAGATGTTCTTACCACTTTTGCTCTTCTTATTCTCTTGTTCATTCTTTTATCTTCCTGCAAAATGTTTTCACTCATTTTAATCCCTCTTTACTCTGTTTCTGCCAGGTGCCTGATTTTCTTGTAATAATCGTCATTATACTTGCGAATATATATTTCGTCATAGCGCCTTATGTCGATTCTAATATTTCTAGACTCAATATCTCCGTATATGAAGCTTTCATTTACTCTTCTTTCCAGCACCGAAGGCTCCCCTATTGCCTTGATTACATACGGAGCAAACACTCCTTCGTCATTCACCCTTATGGACGGACCAATACACAGAAACTCCGTACTGGTAACCACTCTTTTGCCGTTTACTTCTATTGCCTGGGCCCCTGCAGCTCTTAGCTCATTTACAAGTTCATACAGAAAGTTATCGTGAACTATCATATCGTATTCACCATCATCCATTCTTATCTCTATACCAGGACCCTTTACATCCGTAAGGCCGGCATACAGCTTGAATTCCTGGATACTGTCATTCAGATGCTTCAATCTGTTGTAAAATACAGGTTCATTCTGCTCCAGGTTTTTAAGATAAATAGCATACCTGCCCTTTAATGTGGTAATGTCACTTGTAAGGGATTGTACTTCTTCCTTCAACTCGTTTATCTTTTCAAGATATTCGTTAAGTTCCTTCTGCTTTCCCGCTTCTTCCTGCTGCCTGTTTTCATATACTGCCCTTGCCTGCATGGAAAGAACTGCTCCAAGAAGCAGCATGCAAGCCATGACTATTATCTTTTCCTTAACAGTTAATTTTTGTTTAAAAAAAGAGAACATAATAAGCAACCCCTTCTAGAACACAATTATATCACAACGGGCTGTAAACGAAAAGGAGCAATTTGATTTTTATCTGCTGTTGGTATATAATTCCCTTTTGAAAGTATATCAGCAAGGAGGATAAGAATGGAAGCAAAGAGTGGTTATGTATCAATAAGCACTGAGAATATATTTCCGATTATTAAGAAGTGGCTTTATTCGGAAAAGGACATTTTCATCAGGGAAATCGTTTCAAACGCATGTGACGCAATAAACAAAATGAAGAAGCTGGTTTCCATAGGTGAAGTGGATCTACCTAATGAGGAAATGAACTGGAAAATAGAGGTCTGGCTGGACAAGAAAAAGAAAACCATTACCGTTTATGACAACGGCATCGGCATGACCGAAGAAGAGGTCCTAAAGTATATCAACCAGATTGCTTTTTCCGGTGTAAAAGATTTTGTTGAGAAATATGAAGGGAAAACTGACGAATCACAAATCATAGGACATTTCGGTCTTGGTTTCTACTCCTCCTTTATGGTGTCCAAAAAGGTTGAAATAGACACCATGTCCTGGGCAGAAGGCGCAGAACCAATCCATTGGGAAAGCAATACAGGAATGGACTATTCAATAAGTCCGTCCAAGAAAATCAACAAGCGCGGAACATACGTAACAATGCACATAGCAGACGACGGCAAGGAGTTTCTCGATGAGTTCAAACTGAGGGAAACACTGAAAAAATATTTCTCTTTCCTGCCTGTCGACCTGTGTTTGATTGATGCTAACGAAAAGAAGAAAGACAAAAAGGAAGAAACGGAAGAGGACAAGCCAACTACAATAAATGACCCAAATCCTCTTTGGTTGAAGAATCCAAGCGACTGCACCGACGAGGAATACAAAGAGTTTTACAGAAAGGTGTTTCTGGACTTCAACGATCCCCTCTTTTGGATTCACCTCAACATGGATTATCCATACAACCTAAAAGGCATCCTCTACTTCCCAAAACTCAAGCTTCCTTATGACAGCCTTGAGGGAACAATTAAAATTTTCTACAATCAGGTCTTTGTTGCGGATAATATAAAGGAACTGATTCCTGAGTTTCTCATGCTTCTTAAGGGTGTAATCGATTGTCCTGATCTGCCGCTTAACGTATCAAGAAGCTTTTTGCAGGACGACGATTGCGTCAAGACGATAAACTCCCACATTACAAAGAAGGTGGCGGACAAAATCAACGGCTTGTACAAAACCGAAAGAGAGTCCTACGAAAAATATTGGGAAGACATCAACCCGTTTATAAAGTTTGGATGCCTGAAGGATGATAAATTCCACGATAGGGTCAAAAAATCCATAATCTACAAGACTACCGACAACGTATTTCTAACCGAAGAGGAATACCTCGACAGTATTAAAGACAAGGTTGACAAAGCCTTCTACTATGTGGACAATGTAGCCCAGCAGTCCCAATACGTAAAAATGTTCAATGACAGCGGAATCAAAGTCTTTGTAATGGACGGACCTATTGACGTTCCATTCATGCAGATGATTGAGGTGAAAAGCAAAGAGAAGGTCAGGTTTGTCAGGGTTGACTCGGATGTGGCCAACGCCCTTAAATCAGACTCTGACAAATCAAGAGAGGAACTGGACAGCATTGGTACATCACTGGAAGAACACTTTAAGATGGCGTCCAACAACGAGAAGTTGAAAATTAAGGTGGAGAATCTAAAAAGCAATATACCTGCAATTCTGACTCTTTCAGAAGAAGGAAGACGCATGCAGGAAATGATGCAAATGTATGGTGCCATGTCCATGCCAATGGACGAAGACATGACCTTGGTTCTCAATGCGGAGAATCCTGTAATCGAACATCTTTACGCAATAAAGGATGATGAAACCAAAAAAGATGATTTGGAACTTCTCTGCGGACAGATTTACGACCTTGCCCTGCTCGCCCACAAACCTCTAGAGGCGGAGGACATGACAAGATTTATTGAAAGAACAAGCAAAATACTTGCAATGGTATCAAAAAAAGAGGCCTAGGCCTCTTTTTTTTACTCCTGTTTTTCCTCTGTCAGTATGCTGGTACAGTTCGGACACCTTGATGCCCTTATACTGATCTCTGAAGTACAGTAAGGACATTCTTTAGTGGTAGGAGGTGGCGGGGGCTCTTGTGCAGCCTGTGCTTCTTCCTCCTTCATCTCTCTTTCCTTTACCATCTGAATCGCATGCTCAAGTCTTTCCTTGCTCCTGTTTATAAGCCTTACGGCTATGTAAACAGAAATTGCGATAATGAAAAAGTCAATTACATTCTGAAAGAAAATCCCGTAATTCATTGTGGGAAAGCCTGCCTCGGCAGCAGCTTGTGCTGTTTCAAAGACCTGACCTTTCGTATTGCCAAGAACAAGGAACTTGTCCTTGATGGGAGTTCCTTCTTTGGTTATTAGGCTTATGAGAGGTGTAATAATATCAGCTACAAAAGAAGAAACAATCTTGCTGAAAGCAGCACCGATAACAACACCTATCGCCATATCAAACACATTGCCCTTAAAAGCAAATTTCTTAAAATCAGAAATTATATTCTTCAATCAAAACCCTTCTTTACCCTATTTTATAATCACTGCCAAGAATCTGGCTTGTTTTCCGTCCAAAGCCTTCATTCCATGAGGAGTCAAAGAGTTGTAATAGACGGAATCCCCTGGCTCCAGAATAATTTCATTTCCACCAATGGATATAAGTAGTCTTCCCTCAACACAGTAGTTGAACTCCTGTCCGTCATGGGAATTCAAATGAATTCCGTTGTTTTCGTTACTCTCAACTGTAACAAGGAAAGGTTCAGCTTTTTTATTCGCAAAATTGTATGCAAGATGCTGATACTCATAATATCTTCGTCTTTCAACACTTTGTCCCCTGCCCTTTTTAATAAAACTGTAGGTGCTGAGCATGGGTGTTCCCCCAGACAAAAGATCTGTCAAATCTATATTGCAGTGTTTGGCAAAATCCAACAAAAAGCCCATTGGAATATCGGTTTCTCCATTTTCATAGGACTCATACTTTGCCGACTCAACATTCAAAGCTTTCGAGATGTCTTCCACACTCATCTCGAGTATTTCACGCATTTCTTTCATTCTTTGGGCAATTTCTTTAATATGCTCATTCATGATTTTCACTTCCTTGCTTTTGAATATATGATACCAGAATCACTTTATCAGGTCAACGGCCTGTACTGCATGATAAAGTCAAGATAATCAGGCAGCTTTACTTCCTCAACCACCCTTTTCAGTACCTCTTTGTACTTTTCTTCACCAATTCCTTCATCATGCATTATCTTTCTTGCATGTAGCTTGTACCATTGATTTGACAAAAGCTCTTCTCCTTCCTTTAAATCTGCCGGAACAATATCTTCACTAAACATCTTTTCAGCCTTGTCAAACTCGTTAACACCAATCAAAGAATCAATGCAAGCAAGCCTCACCCTCGGATGACCAGTGATGCTTTCATCCAAAGAATAAACTACTTTCAAAGCCTTTTCATATAATCCTTTTTTGTTGCACATGTTCAAACAATCAACAACTATGCGCACATCAATTTTTGTCATGCCTGTCAGCATCCCAAGAGCCTTGTCCATATACTCCACATTGTTCTCCAATATTCCAAGACACCAATAACTCCATATATTTGGCTTTAGATCAATGGACTTTTGGAAGCATTCCAAAGCGCCATCCAAATCCTCATTAGCCGCCTTCATGACACCAAGATGATATAACGCATGCCAGTTAAAACTCTTAGGATTCTCCTTTGTAGATTTCTCAAGCAGGTTCATCCACTCAACCTGGGTTACATACTTTGCAGGTTCTTCATTTACCGGGAACTCCTCAAACACATTTTCCTCAAGAAGCCTGAGCCAGATTTCCTGTTCCTTCCCAATATTATCAAACACAAGACCATGCAAAACCTTTCCTCTTTCCCTTCTCTTAAGTTCCAAAGCTCCCCATCCGCTGCCTTCATACACCAATTCCACATTGTCAATACTAAAACTCTCATGTATCTCATCAAGATTCTTTCTTGGAAGCCTCTTTTCAAGTTCCTCTCCCACACATTTGTACACCTTTGTCCAATCATCACCATGGACAATATCCTTATCAGCTTCCAAATATCCGTAAGCTTCAGTCCAGTTCCAGACCGAATTTCCTTCCATTGGGGTTCTCTGCTGCTGCATATGGGCACATCCAGCTTGAATCTCACAGTACGAACTGCCCTTCACAGACAAAAATTCCTGCCATCGTCTGCCTCCTCTCGAATCTCCCCAATTGAAAAGCTTTCTCCCAAGCAGTCTGTCCGTGGAAGTATGTACCAGTCCCTTCCCATCACCGTCCAGAGCGCATATCCATTTTCTCTCTTCTTTTGGAATATCAAAGAACTGGTCAAACGCATAAGGTATTCTTGCCGGATAGCTTCTGTCCTGTTCTCCAAGCATGGGAACCGGATCCTTTCCAAAGCTTCCGTCTGCATACTGAACATACGCTTTCTCACAAGGCACAATGATTCTTGTTTTCTCTGTCTCATCCACTGCTATATTCGACCACCAATACATTGGAACCGTTTCCTCATTGTCGTTTATAACTGTAATACGTACGAACAGAAATCTTGACTTTTCAGGCAGATACGCATCTATGGAATATGCAAGTTTTCTAATCCTTTCCCACTCATACATTCTTAAAAACTTGGTACCGTCCTTCATTGTCCCTACAGCGGTAAACAAAGGGGAAACGGTAAAAGGAGTATGCCCCGTCATCCCAATATTAAACTCCACTCCACCTGAAAACCAGGCATTCCTGAGCGCAAGATTTGCAGGTTGAAACACGGGATTTCTATGAACCAGATCTCTCTTGTTTTCCTTGTCGTACAATGAATACAATCTTCCACCCAGTTCTGGCAAAAACGTCGCTCTCAAATATTCGTTTTCAAGAACACAAGCTTTAAATGCCCTTGTCTTCATAGCCCTGTCATAGTCATCCTGAATACAATAGGGAAGTATTGATTTAATTCTTCCGTAATAAAAATACTCTTTTTCATCCTCGCGGATTTCATCACTGAATTTGATTTCTCCCAATCTCTGCCTTAATCCTTTGATATCGGGTAATGGATTTTCTCCATGCAGTCCAGCTGCAGGTATTTTTAGTTCTTCAAACCTAATTTCCGTCATAAACAAACCTCCTTGATATTCATCGATTTGATTATACTACATATTTTCGCCCTGTATAGGTTTATTGTTGCAAATACAAATATCAAATGCTACAATTAAAACAAAGCTATGAAGAAAGAGGCAACGAATATGAGTAATAGATTTTATGGACTTACCTTATTGGCATTGCTTTTGGTTATGACGTTGATAGTTATTACAGGGTGCAAAGCACAAGATGACACAAACCCTACCCCAACTCCAACGAACAATACGATACATAATACACCCGGCGAGACGGAGAATACCAGTACTCCATCAGAAACCACGGGTTCCACTTCCACACCCATGCCAACAGAAACTGAAACACAGACCGCCACTCCGGGGCCAACAGAGACAAATGCACCAGCCACTGACACGCCCACTCCAAAACCAACACCAACACCTACACCAACTCCCACACCAAAATTGGAGGTAACCTTCTCCCATGAAGGTGGCTTTTACGATAACAACTTCAAGCTGGAACTATCCGCCCCCAGTGGTTTTACAATCTACTACACTCTGGACGGAACAGATCCAAGAACCAGCAATACAAGGCAGAAATACACAGGTCCAATAAGTATTACAAACAGTGAGTCAAAAGGACTCGGACCAATAACCCAAAGTCTAGGCAACTACGGCTCCAGCAAACGACTTACAGGAACCGTTGTAAGGGCGTATGCAAACAGGACCGTCATTACAACACCGGTTGTTACCAATACATATTTCGTTGCCAACAATCTGGCAAACAAGTACAACCTGCCTTATGTGTCCATTTCATTGAGACCGGCAGATTTTAACAGCCGAACCAACCCAAGAGGTATATATGTGTGGCCTTCCGTATCCAATGATCAATTTGATACAAAAAGAAGAATAATTGTGTTCGTGGAATTTTACAACGAAAAGGGCAAAAAGGAAGACCAATTGTATGCCGAAATGTCCCTGCACGGAAATGGTTCAATGGGAGCTACTATGAAATCCTTCAGAATGTATTTCAAAAACGACCTTGACAAGGATTCAGAACACTTCCCAAACAAGCTTACCTACGATCTTTTTAACGGGCGAGCAAAAGACAATAACGGAAAACCCATTGACTCATTCAAACGTATTATCTTAAGAAACTCCGGAAATGATTACAACCGCTCCATGTTGAGAGATGCGCTATTCCAGAGATTGAGTGAACCTCTTTACTGCGATTACATGGAATCCCAACCTGTAATGGTATTCATTAACGGTGAGTTCTGGGGAATGTACAATGCAAGAGAACGTTATGACGACAAATATTTTAAAGCCCACTACGGAATACAGGAGGAAAACCTTGTACTCCTCGAAGCCCCCACTCCACTCAAGTACGATATGGACTTTACTAGACCCTATGAAATATGCGAGGGGGTTCCGGGAGATGAGAAACCTTGGGAGGATCTTATCAGATACTGTGATACTCACAATCTTGCCAATGATGCATACTACAAAGTTGTAACAGACCAGGTGGACATATATAGTCTGATGGATGTTTACATCGTAAACATGTTTTTCGCAAATCGCGACTGGCCGGGCAACAATGTCAAGGTATGGAGAAACAAAAACCCGAAAGATCCTAGTGGCATGGATACCAAATGGCGTTTTGTTCTTCTTGACACTGACATGGGTGCAGGATTCAATGATGGACCTGAGTACAACATGATAACCCAACACAACGTTTTCAACAGAGGAACAGGCTGGATACTGACAAAACTTATGACTTCCCTGCTCCAGAACGAGGGTTTCAAGCAGCAGTTCGTGGAAAGATTCATATATGTAATAGACAATGTGTTCAGCCCTGACAGGACCATACCTGTTTTAAACAACATGGCCAATGAGATAGAAAAAGCCATGGAGCTTAATGTTGCCAGATGGCCACAAAACAACATAGATAATTGGAGAGGCGAGATTAATAAGATCCGTGATTTCTTCCAGAGAAGAGCACAGTATTTAAAACCACAACTGTACAGTTATTTCGGCATCCACCCAAAGGAAGTCAGCTATATATATGACAGCAGCAAGGTAACTTTGACAGTAAACGGACAAAGCGTAACCGAAGGATACACTGTGACTATGCAGTCAGCCACCCAGATCAAGCTTAATGCAACACCCAAGAGCGGATACGAGTTTGTTTCATATAATGTGATTGACGTAAATGGCAACCAAAAGACATACACCAGCCAAAACCTTACACTCACATTGAATGACAAAACCCACATTCTGGTACTTGCTAAATCAAAAACCTTCAATGTGTCTCCACAGATTGCCACAGGTTCAAGGAGTGTTTATGCAATTGACAAAAACGGTAATCTTTTTGCCTGGGGCAGCAATGAACTAGGTCAACTTGGAGTTGTTACAAGCAAAACTCTTACAAAACCAACCTTTATTATGACTGGAGTCGTGAAAGTATCCACATCCCTTGGGGGAAATGTGGGAGACGCACCCCATACATTAATCCTGACAGACAACAACACCCTGTACAGCGTCGGCAACAATTCTTTTGGGCAACTTGGAAGAACCGGCAACACGACTATACCCATGAAGGTTAACATCTCAGGAAAGATAAAGGACATAAGTGCAGGATTTGACCATACTCTTGTCTTGATGGAGAGTGGAGACTTGTATGGCTGCGGCAACAACCAAAGAGGACAACTTGGTGCCACAAACTTTGGCGGAGAAGTGCGTGAATTTATTAAGATAGCGTCCAATGTAAAAGAAATGGTTGCTGGCCGACGACACACAGTGTATGTCGACAACCAAGGGAGAGCCTATGGGCTTGGTGACAACAGATGGAAAAAGATGACGCCTCAGAGTGTGGAAAGCTATTCCTCCCCTGTTCTTCTGATGTCCAATGTCAAGAAGGTGTATGCAGGAGAGCACCAGACTCTATTCTTAACGAACAGCAACGAGCTGTACTATATTGGCTGGAGAAACCACGTTAGCCTTGTTACAGGAGGGGGAGATGGCCAACCCCACAAGCTCATGGACAATGTCAAAAAGGCCAACATGATGGACGAACACGCAGTAATACTAACCAATGACAACAAAGCCTACGGCTGGGGATTAAACAGTCACAGCCAGGTTGCAAACGGTACCCAGACCCAGTCCACACCCGTCTTTATTGCAAACAATGTAAGAGATGTGGCAGCAGGCTCCTGGTTCTCAGTGCTGCTTCATGAAGACGGCCGCGTGGTTGTCTGGGGAAAAAACACATCAGGAGTTGCTGGTAACGGCTCTACATCCGAAAAGGTTGGGAAAACCACAGCTATGACAATTTCGTAACCTTCTTTTATATGTTGCATCTACTGGCTCACATATGTTACAATTTATGCAAAGGTTCGAGAAAGAAGGTAATACATCAAGATGCATGTTAAAAAAACCACAATACTAATCATATCCTCGCTGCTTTTGGCTCTGCTTCTTGCTGGATGCACTTTCAGCGAGGATTTTGACATAGAAAATACGACAAGTCCGACAGAACAAAAGCCAACTGCCTCACCTTCCATTCATTATGGAATTAATTTTTCACACGAAGCAGGATTTTACGAGCATGAATTTGAGCTTGAACTGTCCGCACCCAGCGGCAGCACGATATATTACACGACGGACGGAAGCGATCCGAGAGAAAAAGGAAAAGAGTATACAGGGCCAATAAAAATAGCAAATAGTGATACAAAGCCCATTGGGAGAGTTACAAGAAGCATAGGAAACTATGGCACAAAACCCAGGCTTACAGCCACCGTTGTAAGGGCATATACTAAGAAAAACAGTTTCGAATCCCCTGTTGTTACAAATACCTACTTTGTTGCGGAAAACCTTGCAGACAGATACAAGCTGCCCTTTGTATCCGTATCTTTAGAATTCAACGATTTTGCTGGTACAAGAGGAATATACTTTAACCCATCCATATCCGACAATGTATTTGATACAAAAAAAAGAATAAAAGTTTTTGTTGAGTTTTTTGATGAAAAGGGACTGAAAAGAGACAATCTGTATGCTCAAATGACATTGCAGGGAAACGGTTCTATGGGAGCCACAATGAAATCCTTCCGTCTCTTCTTCAAAAAAGATCTCGACAAGGACACTCTTTTCTATCCAAGCAAACTAACTTACGACATATTTGGAGGAAGGGTCAAGGATAAAGACGGAAATACAATTAACAACTTTAAACGAATCCTTTTAAGAAACTCGGGCAACGACTTCAATCGTTCCATGCTTCGTGACAGATTGATTCAGAAACTGAGTGAACCTTTGACATGTGATTATCAGGAGTCCCAACCCGTTATGATGTTTATTAACGGCGAGTTCTGGGGAATGTACAATGCAAGAGAGCGTTACGATGACAAATACTTCAGAGACCATTACGGAATACTGGAAGAAAACATTGTAATGCTGGAAGCCCCTACTCCACTCAAGTTCCATGACAGAAGCTATACGAACCCTTACGAATTGTGTGAAGGCGAAAAAGGTGACGACAAACCCTGGCATGACCTTATCCGATACATAGACACCCACAACCTGTCAAACGACAATTACTACAGGGTGGTCGAAGACCAGGTTGACATATACAGTCTTATGGACATGTATATTGTAAACGTGTTTTTCTGCAATGCCGACTGGCCAGGCAACAATGTAAAGGTGTGGAGAAATAAAAATCCACACGATCCAAGCGGCATGGACACAAAATGGCGTTTTGTCCTTATGGACCTGGACATGGGTGCAAGTTTTGGAGCAGGACCTGAACATAACTTTATGGGGCATGCATTCAACAGGGGCACGGGATGGATATTGACAAAACTTATGACCTCCCTGCTTCAAAACGATGGCTTCAAACAGGAATTTGTAGAGAGATTCGTGTACATTGTTGATAATGTATTTACTCCTGAAATTACAATTCCTGTCATGGAAAGCATGGCGGAAGAAATTGAAGCAGCCATGGAACTGAATGTGGCTAGATGGCCTCAGAACACTATGAACAACTGGAAGATAGAGATTCAGAAAATACGCTCTTTCCTCAACAACAGAGGAAGGTACGTGAAAAATCATGTTTACAACTTCTTTGGCATTCATCCAAAGGAAGTAAGTTATGTGTTTGATAAAAACAAGGTTTCCCTTGATGTAAACGGACAGAATGTACCAGAAGGATACACAACAGAGGTTGAGGCAGCCAGCAGCTTGAATCTTTCTGTCACTACTAAGAGCGGGTATGACTTTGTTTCAATAAATGTGATTGACGCAAACGGAAACCAGAAAACATATGCACATCCAAAGACTACAGTCTCCTTGAGTGGAAAAACCTCCATTATTGTGCTTGCAAAGATGAAAAACTTTAGGACAACACCACAGATTGTTGCAGGCTCAAGAAGCATGTTTGCAATCACTGAGAATGGTGATATGTATGCCTGGGGAAACAACGAACTTGGACAGAATGGAGTTTTCACAAGCAAAACTCTGACAAAACCAACTTTAATAATGACGGGTGTGGTCAAGGTGGCAACATCCATGGGTGGAAACGTAGGCGATTCCCCCCACACCCTTATACTCACCGACAACAACATCTTGTACAGTGTGGGCAACAACAATTTCGGACAGCTCGGAAGAGATGGCAATACAACCATTCCAATGAAGGTCAGCTTGACCGGAAAGATTAAAGACATCAGTGCGGGTTTCGACCATACTCTTGTCTTAATGGAAAACGGAGACTTGTACGGATGCGGAAACAATCAAAGAGGCCAGCTGGGCACAACAAATTTTGGAGGCCAGGTAAGAAATTTTGTTAAAATTGCATCCAATGTAAGAGAGATTGCTGCAGGCAGGCGTCATTCCGTTTTTGTTGACAACCAGGGAAAAGCCTACGCTTTGGGAGACAACAGATGGAATAAACTTACAACCCAAAGCGTTGAAAGTTATTCTACCCCCGTACTCATAATGAACAACGTAAGAAATGTATACGCGGGTGAACACCAGACTCTGCTCTTAACCAATAATAACGAACTGTATTATCTTGGCTGGAGAAACCATGTATCTCTTGCTGCAGGTCAAGCAGACGGCCGCCCACACAAGCTCTTGGACAATGTGAAAAAAGCCAGCATGATGGATGAACACGCAATCATACTGACCAATGACAACAAAGCCTATGGCTGGGGTCTTAACAGCTACAGTCAGGTAACCAACGGCACACAGACCCAATCCACCCCCGTACTCATTGCCAACAATGTAGTTGATGTGGCTGCAGGCTCCTGGTTCTCCGCACTCCTTCATGAGGATGGAAGAATTGTTGTCTGGGGCAACAACAATTCAGGAATTGCCGGAAACGGCACTACATCAGATAAAATAAGCAAAACTACAATTCGACTTACCTGACGATTTCTTTTTCTATCAAGAACCCTAGTTCCTTCCTTACATTTGCAAACTCGTCATTGTCTCTTGTGTAATTTAAAAGTGACTTTGAAACTTTATTTATAAGTTTCAGAGTCGCTTCTTTTCCTATGGTTTCTTCCGCCATTTTAAGATATTCAAAATCCTCAATACCATCCCTTACAGCTTCAAGTCTCAATGAGCCACAAGGACCATTCTCTCCGTTATACAGTAAGGATCCGTCGCCAAACACATAATCAGACAACCATTTGACAGTAGCCATGTCTTCCCAAGGATCGTCAACATACTCCCAGTAGTTGGAGTGCCAGTACAAAAGGCCATCCACATCATACAGCCTCTTTTGCCAGAACAGAATCCTGTGCATGATTCCTGACATGTCAACAAAGAGATTGCAATATGGATCACCAGGCTCCCAGCATACATACCAGAGCACTTTGTCTCCCCTTCTCTTCTTTTCTACCATCTTCTCTCCAAAAGGTTTTGTTTCAGATACATATACATCCGTGTTTATCCACATGTAACTCTTTGGACACCATATGTTTGAAACGCCGTCCAAAAGCTCCACACTGTCCTTTTCAGGGCTGTCGATAGGATTAACAAAAAATGGTGTGCATACATTGTTGTTTGGAAACAGCCTGTTCAGCCTTTCCTTGTATTCATACAACTTTTTGTAATGCTCCATACATGAAGGCTCGTCTAGAGGATAAAAAAATCCTTTCGAGAACCATTCTTTATTCTTAACAAGTTTGTTATAGTATTTTACAATAGTATCATCGTCACTTGAGTAGGGAATTCTGAAACTTGTCATTCGCAGATCCGACAGATATTTGTCTGCCTCATCACTAAGAATATTACAAGGAATGTCATATGCGGATATTTTATGCTTAAGTAGAAACTCATAATATTCTGCATATAGTTTATCAGTGCCATGCATTTTCTCAATATACTTTCTACCAAGACCAAAAGCTGTAATGCAGCTTGGAGTAACCGGAAGAGTAAAATCAAAAACACAAATATCGATATGGGATTTGATTGTTCCCTCTTTAGTACTAATCAAAACCACCGCTTTGTGGTCGCCAGATTTTACATCGCTAACAGCATGGAAACGTATGTACACTGGCTGCCTTACGCCCTTTTTTAGAGGTATTTTGGTGTTGTCGCAAATGGGCATAAGTCCGTCAGGATACATATGTTCTTTCTTTACAGATACATACCTGACAAGAAAAATATCAAAAGTAAAACCGTCTACTTTCACACTTACCGACACTTCGGCATCCACTTCCGATTTTAGAACCAGCTGGCATCCTTCATATTCATTTCTTGCCATGTAAATCTGAAAACTGCTTGTTTGTCTGTCCAAAGTAGTGTCGTTAAGTATCTTTGAATAAGGATGGTCAAAATAATATTTTATCATAATATCACCCGTTTTTAATAATATAGGCCAATTATATCATAATCTCAAGTCCCTATACATATATTAAAGATTGTGGTATAATGCAGACATTACAAAAAAAGGAGATGAAAGGCATGTGTAAAAACCAAAAATTCTTCAGATGTAAGATGTGCGGCAAGATAATTGGTATAATTGAAGACACAGGTGTACCAACTATATGCTGCGGACAGGAAATGTATGAACTAATCCCCAACACCGAGGATGCCTCAACTGAAAAGCACGTTCCAAAAGTAACTGTTGAAGGCAACATAGTAACTGTTGAGGTAGGTAGCGCACCTCATCCAATGATTCCAGAACACTATATCCAATGGATATATCTCCTTACCGAACACGGCGGTCAAAGAAAATGCCTGACCCCCGATGACGAACCGAAAGCAATCTTTGCACTTGCCGAAGGCGACAAAGCCCTAAGTGCATTTGAATACTGTAATCTCCACGGCCTGTGGAAAGCGGATATTTAGAACATAACTTTAAGGGCAGTGCATCTGCCCTTAATATTTCATAAGCAAATGAAGTGAGGTTGACATGTCGAATTTCTTTAAAGAAGCTCTCCCGTTTTACAAAAAACTTTCAAAAGAAGAACAGAAGTTGATTGCCAACAACATATACGAGAAAACTTTTTTAAAAGGCACCATAATACACTCCGGCTCACAAGACTGTACAGGTCTTTTTTTAGTAGAAATCGGAGCAGTTCGTGCATACATCCTCTCTGAAGATGGAAAGGAAATAACACTGTACAGGCTGCTTCCAAGGGATATTTGCATGTTTTCAGCATCCTGTGTCATGAATAACATATCATTCGATATATTTATGGAAACGATAACAGACACAGTCGTTCATGTAATACCGCCTGATATTTTCAAAACACTGAAAAACACCTCTTTGCCTGTTGCAGACTACATAAGCAAATTAATGGCCAGCAGGGTTTCTGACATGGTTTGGGTTATTGAGCAGGTGGTGTTTAAAAGTTTTGATAAAAGACTTGCAGCTTTTCTATTGGAAATGTCGGCTATTGAAGATTCCAACACCCTTGCCACAACCCATGATCAGATTGCCAAAAATCTCGGCACGGCAAGAGAGGTGGTTTCAAGAATGCTCAAATACTTTGAGTCCAATAATCTGGTTGAATTAAACAGGGGTGTTGTAAGGATAATAGATACGGATGCACTTTACAACCTGTCGGAGAGTTAAGAAGGAGTAAGGAATGAAGGATAAATTCAGCAAATATTGGACTTTATTCATATCAACTTTCAAGATAAGCGCCTTCACCTTTGGGGGCGGCTTTGTCATTGTGCCCCTTATGAAGAAGAAGTTCTGTGATGAACTTAATTGGATAAAGGAAGATGAGATTCTCGACCTTATTGCCATAGCCCAGTCATCTCCTGGCGCCATTGCGGTAAACGCATCTATAATAATTGGGCATAGAATTTTGGGTGTAACAGGAGCATTAGTTGCAGCTATTGCCACTGTCCTGCCCCCTCTTATTATCCTTTCTGTCATATCCTTCTTTTATACCTTCTTCAAGGAGAATAGAATTATAAATGCTCTTTTGAAAGGAATGCAGGCGGGAGTTGCAGCAGTTATTGTGGATGTTGTTTTTGAAATGGCTTCCAAGATAGTAAAGAAAAAAGAAATAGTCTCTATTCTTTTAATGACAATATCTTTTATACTCGTCTTTTTCTTTAGGATCAACCTTTATCTTCTAATACTGACAGGCGCTCTGGTGGGTGTTTTGTACAAGCTAATTCAGAACAAAAGGAAGAATGCCTTATGATATACCTAAAGCTTTTTTGGAGTTTCCTACAAATAGGATTGTTAAGCATAGGTGGTGGGTATGCTGCCCTCCCCCTTATACAGGAACGCATAGTGGAAAAAAACAACTGGCTCACCATGGAGACCTTTACCGATTTGATAACAATATCGGAAATGACACCAGGGCCAATTGCAATAAATTCGGCCACCTTTGTCGGCATGCGGGTTGCTGGCATACCGGGTGCAATTGCAACGACTATTGGCTTGGTCCTACCTGCATTCATAATTGTTATCACACTGGCATATTTCTATAACCGCTTTGTATCCTCCTTTGTAATGGACGGCATATTAACGGGCCTTAGACCCATAGTGGTTGCTTTAATAGGTTCAGCTGGTCTTTCCATTACATTTACCGTCTTATGGGAGCAAACGAGAATCATCGGTGTTCTTAATAATTTGAAGAACATCGACGTCTTCTCCCTTATTCTCTTTTTAGGCAGTATTGTCATTCTTAGAAGGTTCAAGCCAAATCCAATCCTTGTAATGCTGGGCTGCGGTGTCCTGGGAGTACTGTTCTATATGTTTGCTTAAAAATTTTTGTAAAAAATTAAAAATTGGTCTTGAACATTGCCTGATTATGTATTATTATATATCTAGTGTATTTGTAACACCAGAAACACAACATATTGAGCTTTTTAATGATATATCCCGTAGGAGGTAACGACATGATAACTAAAATTATTAAACGCAATGGAGATGTTGTCCCTTTTAAGAAAGAAAAAATCGTACTTGCCATATTCAAGGCTGCAAATGCAGTAGGTGGAGACGACTTTGCAACATCTGAACGCCTGGCAGAAGAAGTTGTAAGGATTGCGGAGCAGACATGCCCAGACGGAGTTGCAGAAGTAGAAAAGATTCAAGATATAGTTGAGAAAGTATTGATAGAACACGGACATGCTAAAACAGCCAAAGCATTTATCCTTTACCGCGAAAAGAGACGTTCCGCTCGTCAGGCCAATGCACTAATCGGCGCTACAATAGATATGTTCAGCAATTATCTTAATGATACAGACTGGAAAATAAATGAGAATGCAAATACACAAAAATCAATAAACGGCCTGAACAATTATGTAAGGGAAGCTTTTACACAAAATTACTGGCTACATGAAATATATCCTGTTGATGTCAGGGATGCCCACGTATCCGGAGACATCCATATTCACGACTTGGGCTTCTTTGGCCCCTATTGTGCTGGATGGGATTTAAGACAGCTTCTTATGAACGGTTTTGGAGGCGTTCCTGGTAAAGTTGAGTCAAAACCCGCAAAGCACTTGCGCTCATTGCTTGGACAAATTGTCAATTCAACCTTTACGACCCAGGGAGAGACTGCCGGAGCACAAGCCTGGTCATCCATTGACACCTATTGCGCTCCATTTATCAGGTATGACAACCTTGACTACAAATCAGTCAAACAGGCTCTACAGGAGTTCATATTCAACCTTAACGTACCCACAAGAGTTGGCTTCCAGTGTCCGTTTTCCAACCTTACATTCGACCTCGTTCCTCCAAGCACATTGAAAGACCAGAATGTAATTATTGGCGGACAGCTCATGCCTGAAACCTACGGAGAATTCCAGAAGGAAATGGATATATTCAATACAGCCTTCTGCGAAGTTATGATGGAAGGCGATGCAAAGGGAAGAGTTTTCACCTTTCCAATCCCAACCATTAACGTTACCAAGGACTTTGACTGGGACAGCCCCGTAGTGGAAAAATTCATGGAAATAACCTGCAAGTATGGTATCCCCTACTTCTCCAACTATATCAATTCCGACCTGTCTCCCGAGGACGCTTTGTCCATGTGCTGCAGACTCAGACTTGACACCTCCGAGCTGAGAAAGAGAGGCGGCGGATTGTTTGGCTCCAACCCATTGACAGGCTCCATCGGCGTTGTAACCGTCAACCTGCCAAGACTTGCATATATTTCAAAGTCTGAATCTGAATTCAGGACAAGACTCTGGCATCTTGTAAACCTGTCAAAGAACAGCCTTGAGATAAAGAGGAAGATTATTGAGGACCAAACACATAAAGGACTTTATCCATATTCAGCCTTTTATCTAAAAGATGTCTACAACAAGACAGGAAGCTACTGGTACAACCACTTTAACACCATCGGCATTATTGGTATGAATGAGGCATGCATGAACCTGTTAGGTCCTGAAAATGATATTACAACACCTGAAGGACAGCGTTTTGCCATAGAAACACTTGAGTACCTAAGAGATTTGATTAAGGAAATACAGGAGGAAACAGGCCACTACTACAACCTTGAGGCAACCCCGGCGGAAGGCACAAGCTACCGTCTTGCAAAACTGGACAAGGAGAAATACAAGGATATAATTACTCAAGGTACCAATGTGCCCTATTACACAAATTCCTCGCATCTGCCTGTTGGATTTACAGATGACATATTTGAAACCCTGGATCTGCAGGATGAATTACAATCCCTGTATACAGGAGGAACGGTTCTGCACTTCTATTTGGGAGAAGAAGTAAGAGACACTGAGACTGCAAAGGCCTTAATTAAAAGGATATTCACAAACTACAAACTCCCATATATTTCTCTTACACCTACCTTCTCAGTATGCAACGACCACGGATATATTCCAGGAGAACACTTCAGATGCCCTGTATGCGACTGTCCTGCTGAAGTTTACACAAGAGTTGTGGGTTACCTAAGACCTGTACAGAACTTCAACAAGGGCAAGAAGGAAGAGTACAAGGACAGAATCAAATACGTTATTAGGGAAGAGGTATTATGTTAATAGAGGGTATTGTAAAAAGTTCACTTATTGACTTTCCAAAGACATTATCTTGCATACTTTTTACATCCATATGTAATTTTGATTGTTTTTATTGTCACAACCGGGACCTGATTAAAGGTTCCGGTTCCATTATCAGCGAGGATGAAATATTTTCATTTCTCAAGAAACGCCAGGGTCTTCTTGATGGTGTTGTAATTACAGGCGGAGAACCGACACTTCAAAAGGATCTTATTCCTTTCATGTCAAAAATTAAGGCTCTGGGATACAAGATAAAACTGGACACAAACGGCAGTAAACCTGAAGTGGTAAAAAATGTACTTGAAGAAAACTTGTGCGACTATTTTGCGGTAGACTACAAGGCACCACAAGACAGGTATTTTGAGATTTGCAGCTTTCCAGGTACAAAGGTATTGGAAACGATAAACATATTACTGGAAAGCAATGTAGACTTTGAGGCAAGAACTACAGTCGTACCTCAATTGACACTTGAAGACTTGATAACAATGGCAAAGGAACTTCCCAAGCTTCCCAAATATGTTTTGAACAAATATGTAAAACCAAAAAAATTCCTGGAAAAAGATATGGAAAGAATTAATGCAAAACCATACTCACCGGATGAAATTAAGGAAATGGCAAACGTATTGAGAAAATATCAACCTTACGTCATTACTTAGATTTAAGTGCCAAAAGTATCTCTCTCACCAGCTTGCATGCAAGAACTGTTGACCTTCCGCTTGCATCATAAGTAGGCGACAGCTCACAAACATCCGCTGCAACAATATTTAGTTTGCAAACTTTCATAACACCATCCATAAGCTCGCTAAATGAAATGCCTCCTGCTTCGGGTGTGCCTGTTCCCGGAAACTCCGACGGGTCAAGCACATCCAAATCTATGGAAAAATATACATTCTTGTCTTTCAACTTATCAACAACATCATAAAGTGTGCTTAAATCAAACTTGTTCATGAACACCTTGCCTGATGCAAACTCAAACTCCGCTTTTGCCCCGCTTCTAATACCGAACTGAAAGATTCTGTTTTCTCCTACCAGCTCGTAACACCTTCTCATAACAGTTGCATGTGAAAGTTTTTCTCCCATATACTCATCCCTCAAATCGCAGTGGGCATCAAAGTGGATTATATGCAAATCAGAATATATCTCTGTACAAGCCCTTACCTGGGCCAGGGTTACCAAATGCTCTCCACCAATAAGGAAGGGGAGTTTTTTGTCTCTTAAAATCTTAAGAGCGTACTCTTTAGTCATATCCAAAACCTTTTGGGTATTACCAAAGGGTATTTCAAGATCTCCTCCGTCAAAGAAATTGAAATCTGTCAAATCCAAATTCTGATATGGACTATACGTTTCAATCCCATAGCTTTCATTTCTTATAAAAGAAGGGGCAAATCTTGCCCCTGGTCTGTAAGATGTCGTTCCGTCGAACGGACACCCATATATGCAAATATCGCTTTCCTTATACCCTTTGTCCGCACCAATGAAGGTGTGTATGTTCTTCTCTAACATTTTTCAAGCAACTCCTTTACATAAGTAGGAAGATAGAAGGCTCCTGCATGAAGCTCGGTGTTGTAATATCTGGTTTCAAGATTGAACCTCTTCCACTCCTCTGCCTTTAAATCCTCGATTGGATCCAAAGTGCGGGAAGCAAATCCAAAACACCAGTGACCCGAGGGATATGTGGGTATGTGAGCCTGGTAAACCTTGCTTATTGGAAATATGGATTTTATAAGTTTGTGAGACCTCTGCATTGCTGCTCTGTCACCTTCGTAATAAGGGCTTTCATGCTGGTTGACAAGAATTCCATCCTCTTTTAAAGCTTTGAAGCAGTTGCCGTAAAACTCTTTTGTAAACAAAGCCTCTCCCGGCCCGAAAGGATCTGTAGAGTCGACAATTATCAAGTCGTATTCATCAACCACTCTTCTTACATATTTAACTCCATCCTCAAAGTAGAGATTCACTCTCTTATCGTCAAAACAGCAGGCAGTCTGGGGAATGTGCTTTTTACAAACATCAACCACCATCTTGTCTATCTCCACCATGTCTATCCTTTCGATATGTTCATATCTGGCAAGCTCCCTTACTGTTCCGCCATCACCTGCGCCAATAACCAGTACATCCTTTATTCTAGGATTAACCGCCATTGCCACATGGGTTATCATTTCGTGATAAACAAACTCATCCCTTTCAGTCAGCATGAGCAGTCCGTCAAGTACAAGTATTCTCCCAAATTCATAAGTATCGAAAACTGCTATATCCTGAAACTCACTTTTCGCACTCTCAAGCTGCTGCTTTATCTTTATTGAAAATTTAGCATAGTCGGTGTGTTCTTCACTAAACCAAAGTTCCATCATTACCCCTCCACAACATTTATTGTTTGCAATGTCATATCCTGCGTTCCTGTCAAAAGCGCACCCTTTTCCCTGGCATAGGCAATATACTCAAGAATTTCCTTTGTAATCAATTCACCTGGAGCCAGTATGGGTATTCCCGGCGGATAAGTCATAATAAATTCAGAGCAGATCCTGCCTACACTTTCCTCAATAGGCAACGTACGTTTCTCCGCATAGAATGCTTTTTGAGGTGTTATCTGTACATTTGGAACTATATAGTCGCAATCAAACACCTCTTCCGTATCTTTTGCATATACTCTCTTTATCTCAGACATAGCCGATATTAGTCGTTCTATATCCTGATACCTGTCCCCTGCAGATATAATTGCCAGAATGTTTCCCATGTCGCCAAATTCCAACTGTATGCCGTATTCGTCCCTTAGTATGTTGAGCACTTCAATACCTGCAAGTCCTATGTTTCTTGTGTGAACCGTCAGCTTTGTGTTGTCATAGGCATAAACAGTATCGCCATTAACAAGATCACTTGAAAAGGTATAGTATCCACCTATCTGATCTATTTCCTTTCTGGCATATTCTGCATACTCCACAGTTTTTGCTATCATTTCCCTGCCTCTCAAGGCAAGATTCCTTCTGGCTACGTCTAGAGACATCATAAGTAGATAAGAACCGCTTGTGGTTTGAGTCAGATTCAAAACCTGCCTTACATAATTTGCATCCACATCCGGCCCACACAACAAAAGCGAGCTTTGTGTCAAAGAGCCACCTGTTTTGTGCATGCTGACTGCAGCCATGTCAGCGCCTGCAGTCATTGCGGATACGGGCAGGTTATCGCCAAAGTAGAAATGGGTCCCGTGGGCCTCATCAACGAGTACTTTTACACCCTGTTCCTTTGCAATTTTCACAATCTCCCTCAGATTTGAGCAAATACCGTAATATGTGGGATTGTTCACAAATACCGCTTTTGCATCCGGGTGCTCATCCAGAGCTTTCTTAACATCTGCGACAGACATTCCTAAAGGAATTCCAAGCTTTGTACTTATACCTGGATTAATATAAATTGGTTTTGCACCAATTACCACCAGTGCATTTATTGCACTTCTGTGCACATTTCTTGGGATTATTATCTTGTCACCTGCCTTGCAGGTGGACATTATCATCGTCTGTACGGCAGACGAAGTTCCATTCACCATGAAAAACGCTTCTCTTGCAGAAAACGCCTCTGCGCACAGCTTTTGCGCCTCCTTTATAACTGAGGATGGGTGAATCAGGTTATCAAGAGGTTTTCTCGAGTTGTAATCCACTCTGAGACAATTCTCACCCAGAAACTCTGCCAGTTCTGGATTGCCACGTCCTCCCTTATGTCCGGGCACATCGAATGCAACTACCCTTTCCACCTTGTGGCTCTTTACTGCTTCAAATAGTGGTGCTCTATTTTGATCCATTGTTGCCTCTCTCCAAAGATTATTTCTGGTATATATTCATACCACTGAAAATTTCAATCATTTCTTTTCTCAATCTATCCGTTATTTCAAGTCTTTGCTTTGGAGGCAATTCATATACATCCTGATTAAATAAATAATTCTGCAAATCTATTTCCTTAATTAGCATTTTAGTATGAAAAATATTTGCCTGATAAACATTTACATCAATGGCATCATACATATTCAAGGTTTCTTCGTCTATATAATCCTGGATGGAATTAATATCATGATCGATATAATATTTTTTCCCTTCAAGATCTCTTGTAAAGCCGCGAACCCTGTAATCTATTGTAATTATGTCGGAGTCAAAGCTCTCTATTAAGTAGTTTAGGGCTTTTAGCGGAGAGACTCTTCCGCAGGTTGATACATCTATATCAACCCTGAAGGTGGATATTGCGTTGTCAGGATGGGCTTCAGGATATGTGTGCACTGTAACATGACTTTTGTCCAAATGCGCATGAATTGTTTCCTTATACCCACTTATTCCTTTTCCTAAATTGCACGTTTCATCAACTTGCGATTCTGACAAGGCTCCTTCTGCAATCAATATGTTTACAGAAGCCCCTTGAGGCTCATAATCCTGTTTCGATATGTTGAGTATGTGCGCACCTATAAGTTCAGTAACTTTGCATAGTATCGATGTCAGCCTTTCAGAGTTATACTGTTCATCAATGTATGCGATGTAATCTCTTTGCTCCCTATCCGTTTTTGCATAGCTTACATCATAAATATTGAAGCTAAGAGTCTTGGTCAGGTTATTGAACCCATACAATGCCAACTTTTTTGCCAACTCTAACATCACACCTTTCAAATATAATGATACAGCTAGAATAATACCCTATTTCCGTTCAAAAAACAACAAATTAATTGTGTGATATTGTTACAGATATTAGCGTTTTTTGTGTTATAATATATCCTGAACAAGAAATAATATAATAAAGCAGTAACAGCTATATTAATTGTAGTCAATAAAATGTAAAGGAGGATAAACATGAGTGTAATAACATTGACAAAGGATAATTTCGAAGATGAGGTGTTGAATTCAGATGTCCCGGTTTTGGTGGATTTCTGGGCAAGCTGGTGCGGTCCATGCAGAATGATTTCCCCTATCATCGAAGAAATTGCAGCAGAGGAAAATGGAATCAAGGTTGGCAAGGTTAATGTTGATGACGAGCCTGAACTTGCATCAACTTATAACATAATGAGCATCCCTACAATCATGGTATTTAAAAACGGCGAGGTTGTAAATGTCGCAGTAGGTGCCAGGCCAAAATCTGCACTTCTCTCACTGGTAAAAAGCTAATATTATGGAAAACAGCAAATTCGGGTTCGTTCGTCATCCTTACGAGCCCGTTTTTAATATTGATTCTAAAGTACTAATTTTAGGGACTGTTCCATCTGTTGCGTCCCGCAAATACGGCTTTTACTATACCCACCCTCAAAACAGGTTTTGGAAGGTTTTGTCTTCCATTTTAAACGAAGAATTTCCCGATACTATCGAAAAAAAGACTGACATGCTGTTGAAAAACCACATTGCTCTATGGGATGTGTTAAAAGAAACACAAATCAAAGGAAGTAGCGACAGCTCTATTAAAAATCCCAAACCCAATGATATCAACCGGATTCTAAACAGCACTGACATCAAAGCAATTTTTACAACGGGCAAAAAAGCCTTTGAACTTTATAACAAATTATGTTATCCTAAAACGAAGTTCAAGGCGATTTGCCTTCCTTCCACCAGTCCTGCCAACTGTGTTTACACATTGGACAGGCTTATTGATGAATACTCAATCATACTAAAATATATACAGTAAGGAATGAATATGAAAGATATTATTTTAGCCAGCAAAAGCCCGAGAAGAATTGAACTGTTTAAAAAACTAAATCTACCTTTTTCATGCATTACGCCGGACATAGATGAAGCAATGGATTTATCCTGCGGCCTTGAAAATGCGGTTGC
>DUPL01000031.1 GCA_012838385.1 Clostridiaceae bacterium | reverse complement strand
CATTTTATCCTATACTCCGCACTTTCCCTTCTTGTCATCATATGCTCCTTATGTGCGCACTCCCTTATTGCCACAACACCAAACACATCCAGATAGGAACCTTCTATGTCAATGCCAAGTTCCTTGAAAATCATATAGTTTCTCTTTAAATAATATTGGGCAAGCTTTGTACAAAGAAGAGTCTGCTCTCCTCCGTACCAGTAGTTTACGTATTCCCTCTCCCCAAAGGTATCTGTTATCGCATTTTCAATATCAAAGCTTTCAGCATCGTAATAGTAATCATGGTATTGGTCATGTATTCCAAACACGTAGTCAAGCTCCTTGCAGGTGTTTGCAAGATACTTCATACCTTCTGCTCCGCCTGCTTTTTCATAGGGAGGAAACACATCCGGATGCAGATTGTCATATCCTCTTTTACCCCATCCGTCCAGATGTAAATATGCCTTTTCCACACCCATCTCTTTAAGCTTCCTTAATTGTTCCGCTCTTTTGTAAAAGGATACATAATGCTCGTTATGTTCAGGTCTGTCCGGATCATAATAATGGGTGCCTGGCTTTATATATATTGCAATCGCTGTATGGATAACTGGTGTTCCAACAAGTTTTGCAACATTAGGGTTCTTCTCCATCTTTTGCCTCAATGTTACGAGTTTTCCTTGTAATTTCACATAATTTCTGTACTCTTTGGCAATCAGATTGTAATCGCAATCCTTTAAAAACTTTATTACTATCTCCCTTTCATAAGCCATCTTGCCAAGACTTGGTCTCCAGCCATGCACTACCAAAGTCTCTCCATTTGGGGTATGGGAGACAATTGAATTGGCATCATATGGAGTTTCATATATCGCAATATACCCCACGCCTCCCTTGACCTGGCCAAACATCGGCATGTAGTTGTCCCTTTCATACATAAGACCGCCGGTGTATTGTTTTACCTCTTTAGGCCATTTTGCCGGCAGCAGAACACCCTGCATGTAAGGAAGAACAGAATACCCCTTATCAGGACAGAACTCAAAGGGACTTGGCCAATACACCATCTTTATCGAATTGTATTCGTCTCCCTCCACATAGATTCTTAACCTTATCTCACCTGTTGCCCTTTCAATACAAACCTTTGTGTAACATACAACACCATTATCAAAAACATACTCCGCCTTCACTCCATCTTCGACACCGGTGGAGTACCTTGAAGATGTGCACTTTGCCTGCTCAAAACCTATTAGACCACCATCATAGTATTCAATACCCGACTTGCCTTCCTTCCACTTCCAAGACTCATTCAAATATTTGACTTCAAGCAAGACACTCTCCGGATTATATATCACAACCAAATCTTCATAATGCAATGTATACATCTTTATACCCCTTCCTACTAATGTACATAGCTGCATTATACAGTTTCAAAAGATTAAAAACAATAGAAAAAGCGCCAAAGCCTTTTTCGCCTTGACGCTTATTCGAAGGTATAAATTTATATTGTTCGTACTCTCTTTTTAAGAAGGAGAGTTGAGAATACGCCAAATACCGCATACTGTATAATCGCCAAATCACCCGTTGATGGGATTGTTGGCTCTTCTCCCTGATCCTCATCCGCAAGTATGAACTCGAAATAGTCGATACTGATGGATCCGGTACATGTAAACTTGAGTTTGGAACCTTCAGGGATGTCAACCTCAATTTCATCCGTATCCAAAAACGGAGCACCCCAGTCTTCCCCAGTCGGAGTAATATCCACATCAATCAAAGATTCAAATTCACTATCTTTTTCAATAAATACATGCAGTATTGTCCCTTCATGTATCGCCCTGTAATTTACAACAAACGCTTTGGAAGCGGGAATGTTGTCATAGATTATGACATGTCCGCCAACACTATCAATCCCTATAAACTTTCCACCGCTCATGTTTTCATCATCAGCAACCGCAGGATTGCTAACCTCTGGGAGAAAGTCTTCCGCCTCAACTCTTACCCTGTCATCTTCTGCCGATACACCAAGAGCAAGTATAAATACCAGCAATAAAACGACAAAACAGCAAACTCTCTTTTTCAAAACGATCACCTTTCCTTTATTTTTTCTTTTTGACAATAACGAATATTACAACAGCCGCAATAACTACAATTGCCGCAATAATTATCCAAACAATGTAGCCAGATGTTTCCTCGTCATTGCCCGATCCGGTCTTGTCATCCGTCTTTCCAGGTGTAGACTCTGTAGTCGGATTAGGTGTTGGAGATTCGGTCGGAACGGGTGTTGCAAAAATCTCCTCTATGTTGGAAGTCTTTCCAAGAGCCGCATTTCCCCATACGCAGATATCCGTTCCTACACCATCATCAACCGGGCTAGTATAGAGTTTCAATACTTTTGCATCCGTCACATCAACAACCACCAGCCTGGGATCTTCGGCAATCGTCATTACATCGCTCTCATACTTCACGACTCCATCCACTTCCACATAGAACTTGACAGTAGTATCCATACCGGCTGAGTAGTTGGTATTTGTAACATCATCCACACCTATGTAGGATGCAAAGGTGGTAAAGCCCAACCCCTCTATGTTTATCTCAACAAACTCTGAACCTGGAAAATGTCCGGCAGACATGCATAAACCCTTCGAATATACCTCGCCGTTTATGGACAAGTCTGTAAACATGTATGTCGTATCCAGAACTACCCTGGTGGCTCTTAGAAACTCCAAATCACTCAGGAATACATTATTAAGATCTTTAACTCCCTCTTTTTGTTTGCCGTCAGTGGGTTTTGGTTTTTCGGATTCATTAAACTTGAACTCGAAATAGTCCACATTGAACGTGCTGGTAGTGACAATTGTTACCTTTGAACCTTCCGGTATGTAAATTTGCTCTTCAACAATACCCAGGGTATCACCAAAAGGATCCCAGCCGCCTGTCGCATCATAAATCATTGCCCCTATGACTTCCTGCTTTCCTTCTTCAACTTCCAAATAGAAGATTACCTCGCCACCATGGGGAGATGCATAGTTGAAGGAAACTGTTGTCGTCTCGGGCACATTTTCATAGATAATGGCATAGTTGTAAAAGCCTTCGGTATCCAAAGTATAGTCAATTCCAATATACTTGCCACCACTTGCCTCATCTGACTCTCCGACAGCAAACCTGCCTACATTATCTTCCGCCTCAAGCTTCGTCACCTCATATTCGGTCTCTTCGGCGGAGATAATTATCGAAGCAGCAAGGCTGACTATCAAAATTGCAATAAGTATTAATAGATTTCTCCTGTACATAAAAGCACCTTCTTCCTAATTTATTTCTATAAACCTTCCTTCTCCAGGAAGCAGTTCAATTTCTACCTTGTTTCCATTCTTTAGTTGTTCAAGACCATTGGCTCCCCATACCTTAAACTCATACTTGTCGTCCAGCCTGATGGTTGCCTTCGTACCCTTCTCATAATCAAAGTTCATAACGTAAAAGCCTGTTTTGCCATCCCTTTCAAAACATCCAATCAGCAATTTTCCATCCGATTCAATTTTGTCTATACCTTCATAATTTTCCACTCTCAAGGACTGATCAATGGAAGCCACATACTCTTCAGGCATGTTGTGTGTCATGAACACCTTGTGTTCGTACTTCATGAACACACCCTTCATCGCATTTATATCCTGGTTCTGTTTTTGAACCCTGTAATAAACATCCGTTTTTTCGCCATTGTAT
>DUPL01000030.1 GCA_012838385.1 Clostridiaceae bacterium | reverse complement strand
TACTATGAACCTTGACAACAAATTTTAGACGGATATAATCTCACATGAGCAATAATTAATAACGGAGAAGATTTGCAAATGAGGATGAGAACGAAGAAAAACCTAATACCAAGACTTGAAAGAGTATCCCACTTAATATGTAGCAAACCAGAAGAAAGGAAAGGAAAATGGGCCAGTGGCAGACCACTGCACTTGGAAATCGGGTGTGGCAAAGGCGATTTCATATCGGAGCTTGCCGAAAGAAACCCTGACATTCAGTATGTTGCACTGGAGGTTGTAAAAGAAGCCGCTGTCATGGCACTTGAGAAAGTTGATGAAAAGAAACTTGCCAATGTCATCTTCATACTGGAAGATGCCAAGAATATATCCGAATATTTTGACAAAGGCGAGGTAGACAGAATCTATCTCAATTTCAGCGACCCATGGCCAAAGAAGAAAAAATCAAAAAGAAGACTCACCCATCCTGATTTTCTTAAAGTGTACAAGGAAATACTGAATGAAGATGGTGAGATTCATCAAAAAACCGACAATTTAGACTTTTTTGAGTTTTCACTGGAATCATACAAGGAAATGGACTATACCCTGTATGAAACAACATATGATTTGCATTCCACTGATTTTCGTGGCAATATTATGACAGAATACGAAAAGAGGTTTGTGGCAGAGGGTAAACCCATCTGCAGAGTTGTTGCAAAACTGAAATAAGTATAGTTAAGGAGGCGAAATATGGACACAAAGGATAGAATTGATGCAAATAGAAAAAGGCTGCTTGTTACCGCCTCCATTCTTTTTTTAGTTACAGTAATATCCATTGCTGTCATGTTTGTATCTAAAAAGTTTCGAACATTTGACGGCTGGGACAAGTATCCAACCAAAACTCTTGAAACACCGGATAAAAGAGATTACCCGGGAAATATATCTACAGAACTTCAGGAAAAACTAAGATATCTTCCAGATGATGCAATAGTCAGGGTAATTGTCAGCAACTTTCCTCTTCCGCTTGAAATGTCAAAAGCGGATATATTGGAAATGGCAAACGCACAACCTGATTTGACTTTCGATAATGAATAAAAAAACGTGCAAGCATACCTATAAGCCGGGTTCTGTCGAGAATGATCATCTATCTTGACCATACATTACTGTATGGTTCCAGCCACCTTGGGAAATAAGCCGGACCAGCTTGTTCTTCCACTGCGGTGTTGCTCCGGGCGGGGTTTACACGGCCAACATGTCACCATGCTGCCGGTGAGCTCTTACCTCACCTTTTCACCCTTACTCAGTATTGAACTGAGCGGTTATTTTCTGTTGCACTTTCCTGGGAGTCGCCTCCACTGGGTGTTACCCAGCACCCTGTCCTGCGGAGCCCGGACTTTCCTCAAATACATCCTTTCGAATTGTATTCGCGATCATTCAGTATGCTTGCACTCGCACCTTCTATTATATCATATTTTAGCGTAAAATAAATGGATTTTTCTGTCTGACAGATTTCAATATCCTTGTCTTGTCTCCAAATCTTTTGCTAATAATATCAGCCATTGCATCCATTCCCCATACCTCTGTCTCATAGTGGCCAGCAGAAATGGTTACAAAACCATGCATGTTCAAATCTATTGCCTGGGAATGCTTAACTTCTCCAGTAACAAGACAATCCACCCCATTTTCATATATCCATGCACTCTCTCCATCAAAGGAGCCACAAGAAACACCAACTACTTTTATCTTTTTTCTTTCCAATCCTTCCGGTATGACAACTTTAACAAACTTTGCTTGCAGCCTGTCTTTCACATGTTCACAAAATTCAGAAATATCCATTTCCTTGTCAAGAACTCCGAACCTGTGCTGCATATATTCATCTTCTCGTATATCCTTAAGCCCAATTTTTACACACAAGGCATGATTCACACCCTTTTCTGCAAAATCCCAATTTGTATGAGCAGACAATACATTCAATTCATACCTGACAGCCATACCCAGCAGTTTTCCTCTTACATTGTCCTCATCAAGTCTTTTGACAGGATCGAAAATGAAGGGATGATGTGTAATTATTGTGTTTACACCTTCCTCTACCGCTTCATAAATAACTTCCCTGGTAAGATCAAGGCAGCACAGAATGCCTCTAACTTCCTTGTCCCTACTGCCCGTCATAAGGCCCACATTGTCAAAGGACAAGGCCTTCTCACTTGGAGCAATCTCTTCAATATATTTCATCAAATCATATACCTTCAACATTTTCATCAATCCACCTTACCACCTTTTTATACTCAACAATCCTCTTTTCTATCTCTTCCGTCCTGTTTTTTACCTTTTCAAGCTTTCTCAGCACCTTGTCAGCCTTTTGTCTCAATTCCTGATAGTATACTACTCTGCCTTCAGTATCCTTTTTATTCAAAACCTTGCCCACAATCAAATCAATTTCGTCATACTCACTGACAAGGCCTGGAACATGTCTGCATAGAATAACCAGATAGCAATGCCCCCTGTCCATAACCGCATTCTCATCCAGTATCTCAAAGCCATTATCAAACAAGTACTTCCTCAATGAAGCTTCTTCCGTATTTGGCTGCAGTACCAAATAGGGTGTTTCTTTTGCAATATCAAAAGAATCCTCAATCAGCCTGGATATAAGGATTCCACCCATACCGGCAAGCACTGAAACTTGACACTCTCCAGTTTTCAGCACTTCAAATCCAGAACCCAACCTTGTTTCAATTTTATCACTTAAATGGTGTCTCTTTATGTTCTTTTCAGCAGATTGCAGCGGACCTATCTTCACATCAGAGGCAATTGCTCTGTTGCACTTTCCATTCAAGACAAGATATATCGGCAGTAGAGCATGATCTGTTCCTATGTCCGCCATGCACTCGCATTTTGGTATCATGTTGGCTACCATTAATAGTCTTTTGTTTCTAAGTACCATCAATCAACCTCCAAATATACTAACAAAACATATT
>DUPL01000001.1 GCA_012838385.1 Clostridiaceae bacterium | reverse complement strand
GTGTTGAATTGTTGCTTCCTATTGGCAGCATTGTAGCAAAAGAGTTCTCCAATGATTCTGAAAGAATGTATGTTCCTTCCGATGACATGCCTGACGGATGGTCCGGAATGGATATTGGAAATCTGACAATAGAGCTTTATGAAAAGTACATTGCAAGGGCAAAGACCATTGTTTGGAACGGACCCATGGGCGTGTTTGAGTTCCCGAACTTTGCAGAGGGTACAAGAAGAATTGCCCAAGCTGTTGCTGAATCCGGTGCCATATCCATAGTTGGTGGCGGAGATTCCGCAGCTGCTATTGAACAGCTTGGTTTTGCCGACAGAATAACTCATATCTCCACAGGTGGCGGAGCTTCTCTTGAATTCCTCGAAGGCAAGGAACTTCCTGGCATTGCGTGCCTTATGGACAAGAACTGCCGCAGGAAGGTTGCTGCAGGCAACTGGAAGATGAACAAGACACCTGCTGAAACCAGCAAGTTCATCATGGAGCTCAAGGGCAAACTGAAGGAGACTGACACTGAAGTGATTATTGCTCCACCTTTTGTATGCATTCCTCATGCAATGAACTGCATTGAAGGCAGCAAGATAAAGATTGCAGCCCAGAACATGCATTATGCAGAATCCGGTGCATATACAGGTGAGGTCTCCGGTGAGATGCTTGTAAATCTTGGGGTTACTCACGTAATAATCGGACACTCTGAGAGAAGACAGTACTTCAATGAAACTGATGAGACAGTAAATGCGAAGGTAAAGGCAGCTCTTGGCTACGGTCTTGTTCCGATAGTTTGCGTTGGCGAGTCGCTTCTGCAGAGAGATGAAGGTGTTACAACAGAGTTTGTAAAGTATCAGGTTAAGATTGCCCTGAATGGAGTTACTAAAGAACAGATAAAGAATGTAATAATTGCATACGAGCCAATCTGGGCTATTGGTACAGGCAGAACTGCAACCGACGAACAGGCGGAAGAGGTATGCGCTGAAATCAGAAAGACTCTTGCTGAGCTTTATGACGAAGAGACTGCAGATGAGGTTCGCATACTTTACGGAGGAAGCGTAAACGGTGGCAATTTTGCATCCCTCTTCAGCATGCCCAATATTGACGGTGGTTTGGTGGGCGGCGCAAGTCTGAAGATTGATGAGTTTGCGGATATTGCAAATTATGTAGATTTCTGCTATGGTGGATAGGAAAACGAGAATAAAACTCTGGCTGTTTACAGCCTTTGTAGTAATTATCGCAATACTTGTTGTGTCAATATTCTGTGAGAGCCTTGGGGTTTTCCCAGGCTCTTTACTGAATGGCTTCTCCGTGCAGAAATATTTAAAGGACAGCTATCCGGATTTGGATTACAGTATTACAAATACATATTACGACAAGAAGATTGACAAATACGTTTACGAGTGTGAGTTCGAAGAAGGTACTTTCAGAATAACTGCCAAGGGTTTTGGTGTGTATGAAGACGGTTATTTTGACAATTTTCTAAAGGACAATGAGTTAATAAAGGAGTTGTCCGGACATATCGAGAATCTTCTCAAGGATGAAATTCCTCTAAAAAGCGCAGAATATATTTATGATATTGAAAAAGGCGTATATCAAAGTGCTGAGGATGCACTTGAGGGAACCAAGGGAAAGTATGTGGTTCTTCTGGAAGTTGCAGGACAGAGCCTTGGTTTTGACAAGTACAAGGAGCTGGCTGCTGAATACGCAAAGAAGGCTTTTGAGACTGAACTTGATTTTTCGAGATTAAGGATTTTTTATTTCAGGGAACCAAAAGAAGGCGAGACGGAAGCGGTTTTGCAGTATGAGTCAAATATTGACAAAGCTCTATTGTATCATGATGCCGAGGTTGTGGAAAAAGCTGCAAACACCCATTTTATAGTTGAACTTGATCCGAAACTGGAGAGGGACTACAAAATATATACTTTTTTTCAACGTTTTTACCTTATTTTTCTTCTTGGTACGGTTCTAATTTTAAGTGTAGTCTGGATAGTAAGAAAGTATAGAAAATTAAAAGCTGGTAAAACTATAGGCGGATAATGATTTTTGTTGTACTTATTTTAACTGTGTGATATAATCAACGTGATTGACTTTTCTTAAGTTATTTGTTTTGGAGGTGTGAAAGTTGACTGCTTTAATAACTATATTGGGAATTCTTTACCTCGTGGTATGCGTGGTTGTCAGTATAATAATTCTGATGCAGGAGCCTAAGCAGCAAGGCATATCGGTAGTAACAGGTGAGAGTGAATCCTTCTTTGGAAAAAATAGAGGTTCTACAAAAGAGGCAAGACTCACCAGATATACAGTAACAGGTGCGGTGTTCTTTGCAATTATGGCTGTGGTTTTAGGAGCTTTGCTTAGATTGTTCTCGCAGATGTAGATGACAAATCAAGCCGTGTGCTCCGAAACACGGCTTTTTTAATATTTATGGAAGTTGGTGACTTATGACTCCATATGAAACCCTGGAAATAAAGCTGAGAGATTTGGCTACAAAACTTCATGGCAAAATCAGTGTGAGTAAAGTATATGAAATGCTTGAATTGACCGAATCAGAGATTGCGGTCTTTAACGAGGTGGCAACAAAACTAACTGATGAAATGGTGTTGGTCAGACAAGGCAACAAGCTGGGGGACCCTGCCAGTTTCAATTACGTTGTTGGTAAAATAGAAGTAAACAGGAGAGGATATGCTTTTGTCATACCCGAGGACAAGGCTAGCTGGAGCGAAAGCATATACGTCAATTCCAAGGATGTAAATGGCGCCATGACAGGAGATAAAGTGGTAGTCTCCATCAAGAATCCCAAAAAGCCTGCGTTTCCGGGTGAGAAAAAGGAAGGCGTTGTCAAGAGTGTACTTGTCAAGGGCTCCAGAACCTTCTCGGGAGTTGTAAAATGGAATCCAATCCGTCATGGGCTAATGGTTTTGGCTGATGACGAATATTGGTATATTGAAGGGAATGCGGATTCCTTGGATGAAGGACTCAGTGTCATATGTGAAGCCCTTGAAAAGGGAGAGTTTCCTGAGCCAGGGGTTTGCAGAATAGTAGAAGTTGTCGGCAATATTTCAGATCCGAACACTGGTATTACCACGATTTTGAGTCTCCACGGCTTTGTGGAGGAGTTTCCGGATGATGTAATGAAGGAGGCTTCCATGCTGCCTCAGGAATTGGATGAAGAAACAATACAGTCTGAACTTAAGAAAGGCAGGAAGGATATAAGGGGGCTTTTAACAGTCACTATTGACTCTGAAGACACCAAGGATGTGGATGACGCCATAACCATTGAAATTTTGGATAACGGCAATTATATGTTGGGGGTCCATATAGCGGATGTAGCCCACTATGTTAAGGAAGGATCCGCTATAGACAGGGAAGCCTATAAAAGGGGAACAAGCGTTTATCCTGTGGGAAGGGTTGTTCCAATGCTGCCCAAAGAGTTGTCAAACGGCATATGCAGTTTGAATAAAAACTGCGACAGGCTTGCTTTGTCCGTTGTGATGGAAGTGGACGAAATGGGCAATGTGGTGGACCATGAGATTTACGAAAGCATACTCAATGTGGATTATTCCATTACCTATGACCAGTTGTACAGGATATTTGAAAAGCCTGATTTTGCGATTTTGAAAGAGTTTGGAGATTATCTGAGTCAGCTGACTCTTATGAAGAACCTTGCATATATATTGAATGAAAGAAGACGAAGACGCGGAGCAATTGATTTTAATCTGCCGGAAACCAAAGTTGAGTTGGATGATGAAGGAAGGCCAATTTCCGTGTCGGCATATAGGACAACCTTTGCAAACAACATAATCGAGGAGTTCATGCTTCTTTGCAATGAGACGGTTGCTGAGAGGTTTTACTGGTACAATGTGCCCTTTATATACAGGGTGCATGACGAACCTGAGGACGAAAAGATGATTATGCTGTCAAAGATTGTGACCAATCTTGGGTACAAGTTCAAGAACACATCAAAGATTCATCCAAAGAGCATACAAAGCCTTCTTGACTCAATAAAGGACAAACCTGAAGAGAGGATAATTGGAACAATGACATTAAGGTCCATGCAGAAGGCGGCATACAGATCAACCAATGACGGACACTTTGGACTTGCACTTAAATATTATTCACATTTTACCGCCCCTATTAGACGGTATCCCGACTTGTTTATACACAGGATAATCAAGCATATGCTGCATGGCGGCATGAACCACAAGCTTGAAGAGCGGTATGCCAAATTTGCAGGTGAGTATGCAAAGCATTTGTCTGATCGCGAGAGGGCAGCTCAAGAAGCTGAAAGGGAATGCGTGGATTTAAAGGTTTGCGAATACATGAAGCAATTTGAGGGCAAAAAATTTACTGGAATCATCAGCAACATTACGAGTTTTGGCATGTTTGTGGAACTTCAGAACACTGTTGAGGGGCTAGTAAGGTTTGCGTCCCTTAATGATTACTACTATTTTGATCCTGAAACAATGACTGCATATGGAGAGCACGCAGGAAAGGTATTCAGGATTGGTCAAAAATTAAAGGACGTAATTGTTTACAGGGTTGATCTAACTTCAAAAAGTATTGAATTTATGTTACCATTTGGGTAAAATATTATAAAAACATTAAATATGAGGAGTTGTTAAAATGATTGTGACAGATGAGTACTATCAGGTACTTGAGAATATCAAGGAAAAACTCAATGAATTGAGGGATTCACTTTGACACAGGCAGTATAAAGTCTGAGATAGAAGAGTTGGAGTTAAAAACGCAGGAACCCAATTTCTGGGGAGACCCTGAGAATTCACAGAATGTACTAAAAAAACTTAAAGGTCTGAAGGACAAGGTGGGGAAGTTTTCCCGACTTGAAGAGATGGTGGAAGAAGTGGAGCTTATGCTGGTACTTAGTGATGAGTCAGGAGAAGCGGATCTTGCATCAGATATAGAAAAAGGCTTGAAACAACTTGATGATGAGCTTGTGTCTCTCAGGATGGAAACCTTTTTTACAGGCCAATATGACGAAAACAATGCGATATTGACACTGCATGCAGGTGCGGGAGGAACAGAGGCACAGGATTGGGCTTCGATGCTGATGCGCATGTATTCCAGATGGGCTCAGAAAAAAGGATATGAAGTTACGGTAACGGATTACCTGGACGGAGATGGTGCTGGAATAAAGAGCTGTGTGCTTAACATTAAAGGAACCAATGCATACGGATATTTGAAGAGTGAGCATGGAGTTCATAGACTCGTTAGGATTAGTCCTTTTGATGCGGCAGGAAGACGCCATACATCTTTTGCATCCGTTGAAGTCATACCTGAGATTGACGACAGCATTGATATAGACATAAGGCCTGAAGACGTGGAAATGAGCACTTTCAGATCCAGTGGGGCGGGCGGACAGCATGTTAACAAGACTGACTCTGCAGTAAGGCTTGTTCACAAACCAACGGGCATCATAGTAAGCTGTCAGACGGAAAGATCCCAGATGCAGAACAGAGAGACTGCCATGCGCATGTTAAGATCAAAGCTTTATGAGCTGAAGTTAAGAGAGAATGTTGAGAAAATAGCGGACCTTAAGGGTGTGCAGACTGAAATTGCCTGGGGAAATCAAATTAGGTCATATGTATTCTGTCCATATACTTTGGTTAAAGACCATAGAAGCAATTATGAAGAGGGAAGTGTGGAAAAGGTTATGGATGGAGAGATTGATGGGTTTATTAATGCATATCTGACAATGGAGTTCAATAATAAGAAATAAATGTAAAATTCATGAGGAGGATTATGCTATGAAGTTAGGAGTACTTACAGTATTGTTGTCTGACATGAGCGTAAGGGACGCAATGGCATTCCTGGCAAAGGAAGGCGTACAGTCCGTGGAGATAGGTTGCGGCGGTTTTCCAGGTAAAGCTCATTGCAATCCTGAGGAACTTTTGAAGGATGAAAAGGCTCTTGAAGAGTTCAAGGACGCAATTTACAGCAATGGACTTGAAATTTCTGCCTTGGCATGCCACGGAAACCCGGTGCATCCAGACAAGGAAATTGCAAAGCAGTACCATGATGACTTTATCAACGCCATACTGCTGGCTGAAAAACTTGGAGTAGAAAAGATTATTGCGTTTTCAGGATGTCCTGGAGACAGCCCTGATTCAAAATATCCAAACTGGGTAACGTGTCCCTGGCCGGAGGATTTCTTAAAGATTCTGGATTATCAGTGGAATGAGGTGCTTGTTCCATACTGGAAGGAGACAGGAAAGTTTGCTCTTGAACATGGTGTGACAAAGATTTGCTTTGAGATGCATCCGGGATTCTGCGTGTACAATCCAGAGACCCTTCTTCGTCTGAGAGCTGAAGTGGGAGAAGTTATTGGTGCAAACTTTGACCCAAGCCATCTGATTTGGCAGGGAATGGACCCTGTAGAGGCTATAAGGGAGCTTGGAGATGCTATTTACCATGTTCATGGCAAGGATGTCAGAATAGATGAGGCAAATGTCAAGAAAAACGGAGTACTTGACACCAAGCACTATGGAGATGTGTTAAACCGTGCATGGGTATTCAGAACCATGGGTTATGGAAACGACTATAAATTGTGGAAAGACATGATAAGCATGCTTAAGACAGTAGGTTATGACGATGTTATAAGTATAGAGCATGAGGACAGCCTTATGTCTCCTCAGGAAGGTCTTAGGAAGGCCATATCCTTCCTTAAAGAAGTGTTGGTATTTGAAAAACCTGGTGCCATGTGGTGGGCATAAATATGCTGCCTTGGCATAGATTATTACTCTAAAGGAGGTTTATCATGAAAAAATTAGGACTTTTATTGGTACTTTCATTAATGTGTTTAGCTCTTACAATCTCATCTTTTGCAGCTGTAGATAGCTACTCGCAGAATTTTGAGAGCTATGAGGCAGGAACCGAGATTAAGGACGACCTCTTGCCAGACTGGTCATTAATTAGAGCAACATCAACCGGATCCTTTATCAGGGAAGAGGGCGGCAACAAATATTTTGCGATTGATGCATATTACCATGCAGAATACACGAAAAAGCTTACCGAACCGTATGTATACGAAGTTGATGTATACAATCCTGATGCTAAGTTCAACGTTTCAGCGTTCTTTGTACGCGCTGGCAGTGAAAGATTTGATGTCATGTTTGGAAAGAGCACAGGATATGAATGGGATGGCGATGGCAACTCAGGATTTCCATCCGTTGGAGGCAGTGGACTTCTTGTATTGCCCAACAATGGAAACAAGTTGAGTCTTGTTGTAAAAACATACGATGAATCCAAGGAGTACAAGATTGGGAACGTAAGGTATGAGGCAACAGTTGGCGCAGATTTCTCAAAAGGTTTTGAGACCTTGAAATTTGTAGACGACGGCCAGACTGTAAAAGTGTATGCAAGTGATGAACTGGCATTCATAGTTGAGATGTCCGACGCAGGTACATATCCAGTGGGAGAAGAGACCTATTACAAGAAAGTCGTTGTAAAGGACAAGAACGGTACGGAGCTCGGAACCGTTAACAATGCAAGGGTTTCTGTTGACAGTGTTCTCATTATTGGATGCAGGGAGTCCAAGTTCAATATTGACAATATTAAGATCTATGCTCTTGAGGAGCCCAATACCGAAACCTACGATGCAGTCATCTTCATGCCTGTTATAATTTCAGCTGTATATGTATTGGCTGTTTTGAAGAGACGCCAGGTTGCTTAAGGATTGAATTCTGAATGAGTGTAAGAGTAATCTTACACTCATTTTTTGACATCAAATGTATTTTCGGTATAATTTAGGTGAAAATCTTTATAGGTGATGTTATGGTATGGCGGGATATTAGGCTTCAGCAGGAAATGAATTTGTCTCAACTTGCTGCCAGAACACAGGAAAGCAGGGGCAGGATCTATCCTGAAGAGCCATGCAGGGTAAGAAGTGAATATGAGCGGGATGCAAACAGGATTTTGTACTGCGAGGATTTCAGACGTTTGAGACACAAAACCCAGGTATTTTTTAATGCCAAGAATGACCACATATGCACCCGCATGGAGCATGTTCTTTATGTAAACTCCATATCCACCACGATTGGCAGGACTTTGTCCCTTAATCAGGATCTAATTACTGCGATTGCTCTTGGGCATGATGTTGGACATGCGCCTTTTGGTCACAGTGGTGAAAGAGCACTGGAAAAGTGCCTTAGAGACAGAAAACTTGACCTTTCTTTCAAGCATGAGTACCACAGTCTCAGAGTAGTAGACAGGCTTTCAAAAAGGATATCCAGCCAGGCAAAGTGTGGATTGAATCTAACATACGAGGTAAGGGACGGTATTGTCAGTCATTGTGGTGAAAACTATTACGAATACATCCTGTATGCGGACAAAAACAAGAATATGGATGAGATTTATACGCAGGACCACAGAAACTGCATGCCCTACACACTTGAAGCCTGTCTTGTAAGGCTTGTGGACAAGATAGCGTATGTGGGAAGGGACATTGAGGACGCAATCAGAGCTAGAATCATGGATTACAATGATATATCACCTGAGATTAGGAATGTATTGGGCAGCACCAATGCGGAGATTATTAATAATTTGGTTGTGGATGTAATTGAGAACAGTTATGGTACTGAGTATATCAGACTTAGTGATGAAAGAGGGGAAGCCCTCAAGGAAATGATACTTGAAAACAACGAGCATATTTATCAGTCGAAAATTATCAAGCGGTATGAAAAGAATGCTTACAATGTCATTGAAGGCTTGTTTGAATACATATACGATGCTGTAAACAGTATAAGGAATGGAGTTATTGATTTAAACAACAAGATACACAGAAGACTTGTTGGATTTATGGATGAGAAGCAATATGATGATACAGAAAAGCCTGAACAGATTGCCGTAGATTATATTGCAGGCATGACGGATGCTTATGCCTTGAGTGTTTATGAGGAAATATATTGGATATAGAAAGAGGGAAGTTGTTGAATAATATATTCTTTGCATATATTAACAGAATGAAATACATAAACCGCTGGGGACTCATGCGAAACACCGATACTGAAAACATACAAGAGCATTCCCTGCAGGTTGCGATTCTTGCGCATGCTTTGTGCATAATCAAAAACAAGTATTTCGGCGGAAACATTAATGCAGACAGGTCATGCGTTTATGCATTGTATCATGATGCGAACGAGATAATAACTGGAGACTTGCCAACACCAGTCAAGTATTTTAATCCGCAGATTAAGGAATCCTATCGAAAAATTGAAGATATTTCAAAAGAGAAGCTTGTAAGCATGCTTCCTGATGACATGCAGGACGAATACAGGAGCATATTGTTTTATGAAGAAGATGAGGAATACAGGGATATCATAAGGGCTGCAGACAAGCTTTCAGCGTATATCAAATGTGTGGAAGAGGTAAAGGCAGGAAACAAGGAGTTTTTGCAGGCAAAGGAATCGATATATAATGTGCTTGTTGACATGAATCTTCCTGAGCTTGAATATTTCATGGAGCATTTCCTGCCATCGTACAGTCTGTCTCTAGACGAGATGAACTGACTTTGACATTTGCACTTTAATGAATTAAAATACAAGATGTTATATTTTCAAAGGAAGGTAGTTTTGTGTGAATAAAAAGATTAGAAGCAAGCAATTGGATGATCTCTTCAGAGCAATATTGTCTTTGAAAACCATAGACGAATGCTACAGGTTCTTTGAGGATATTGGCACAATCAGCGAAATACAGGCGTTCAGCCAGCGGTTTGAGGTAGCCAGAATGCTTAAGGAAGGCTACAAATACACTGAGATTGCACAGGCTACCGGTGCCAGCACAGCTACCATAAGCAGGGTCAGCAAGAGCCTTAACTATGGTGCTGACGGTTACAATATTGTTATAGAAAGATTAAAAAAGGAGAATGATTAGTCAATATGGGATTATTTGAGAAACTCTTTGGAACCTCCAGTGAAAGGGCAGTCAAACAGATTATGCCTATTGTCAAGGCCGTTAATGAGCTAGAGCCAAGGATGGAAAAATTGTCTGACGAAGAGCTTAGAAGTCTTACCGCAAAGTATAAAGAGAGGTTTGCAAATGGCGAATCTTTGGATGATTTGCTGGTTGAAGCCTTTGCTACAGTGAGGGAGGCTGCAAAAAGGGTACTTGGACAAAGACATTATGATGTGCAGATAATCGGCGGCGTTGTTCTGCATCAGGGTCGTATTGCAGAAATGAAGACGGGTGAAGGAAAAACCCTGGTTTCAACATTGCCTGCGTATTTGAATGCGCTTACTGGAAATGGCGTCCATATAGTTACTGTAAATGACTATCTTGCCAAAAGAGACAGGGACTGGATGGGAAAGATATATAACTTTCTTGGGCTCAGTGTTGGCTGTATCATACACGGTCTTACCCAAAAGGAAAGACAGGATGCATATAACTGCGACATTACCTATGCTACCAACAACGAACTGGGTTTTGACTATCTAAGAGACAATATGGTCATTTACAAGGAGCAGCTTGTCCAAAGAGAACTTAATTATGCAATCATTGACGAAGTGGACTCAATCCTTATAGATGAGGCAAGAACTCCTTTGATAATAGCTGGGTCAAGTGAAAAGCCCAGCGATATGTATGAAATTGCGAATACCTTTGTAAGGACTCTGTCTAAAAAGGTAATCAAGGAAACCGACAGCAAGGACTTGAATGAAGATGTAACGGAAGACTATATTGTAGACGAGAAGGCAAGGACCGCAACCCTTACTCCTTATGGTGTTAAAAAGGCGGAGAGCTTTTTCAACCTTGAGAATCTGGCGGATCCTGAGAATGCAACAGTGGTGCATCATATAAATCAGGCGCTTAAGGCCTATGGAATCATGAAGAGGGATATAGATTACGTTGTCAAGGATGGCAGCGTACTGATAGTTGACGAGTTTACAGGAAGAATAATGATGGGTCGTAGATTCAATGAAGGTCTTCATCAGGCAATAGAAGCAAAAGAAGGCGTGCAGATAGAGAAGGAAAGCATGACCCAGGCAACTATCACATTCCAGAACTTCTTTAGAATGTACAAGAAGCTTTCAGGAATGACGGGTACTGCCATGACAGAGGAAGCGGAGTTCAAGGACATATATGCGCTGGACGTTGTAGAGATACCTACCAACAAGCCCATTGTAAGACAGGACCTCCCGGATGCCGTTTACAAGACGGAAAATGGCAAGTTTCAGGCGGTTATTAAGCAGGTGGAAGAATGCCACAGAAGAGGACAGCCCGTCCTTATCGGAACTATATCTATTGAGAAGTCCGAATACTTGAGCAAACTTTTGAAAAAAAGAGGAGTTCCGCACAATGTATTGAATGCAAAACATCATGAGAGGGAAGCGGAGATAGTAGCTCAGGCGGGTAAGTTTGGCGCTGTGACCATAGCCACCAACATGGCAGGCAGAGGTACGGATATAATGCTTGGAGGTAACAGCGATTACATGGCAAAGCAGAAGATGCGCAAGGAAGGCTATGATGAGGAACTGATACTTCAGGCAGATAGCTATGCTGAAACGACAGACGAAAGATTTCTTGAAGCAAGAAAAGTATTCCGTGAGCTGGTTAAAAAGTACTCCGAGGAAATAGCGGAGGAAAGGAAAAAAGTTCTGGAAGCAGGCGGACTCTTTATCATAGGTACTGAAAGACATGAATCTAGAAGAATAGACAACCAGCTGAGAGGTCGTTCAGGAAGACAAGGAGACCCCGGTATGTCCAAATTCTATATATCTCTCGAGGACGATTTGATGAGACTTTTCGGTTCCGATAGACTTACCGGAATAGTTGATACTTTGGGACTTCCGGAAGACCAGCCTATAGAGCACAAGATGCTGTCGAATGCTATTGAAACAGCTCAGAAGAGGGTGGAAGGCAGGAACTTTGAGATAAGGAAGCATGTTCTGCAGTATGACGATGTAATGAACAAGCAGCGTGAGATAATTTACTCGCAAAGAAGAAGAGTTCTTGATGGAGAGAACCTGAGAGAACAGTTCATACAGATGATAAGGTCAAGAATAACGGAGACTGCTGAACTGTTCTGCCATGCTGAAGTTGATAAAAGTGATTGGAATTACGACGGTCTTAAGGAAGAACTGGTTGGAATAATTCCATCTCACGTTATAGACAAGGTTGAACATGATAATGAAATAAGGAAGGCCAAGGATGTAATTGAGTATTTTGTAAACATTGCAGTTGGCAGATACGAGGAAAGGGAAAGAGAAATAACTCCCGAAATAATGAGGGAAGTGGAAAGAGTTATTCTTCTTCGTACTGTTGACGAGCACTGGATGACTCATATAGATGCGATAGACCAGCTCAAGCATGGCGTCGGACTAAGGGCATATGGAAACAGGGATCCGGTGGTCGAATACAAGTTTGAGTCGTTTGAAATGTTTGAGCAGATGAATAGAAATATTCAAAGCGAAACTTTGAGAAGAATATTTACTGTAAGGGTGTCAAAAGATCAAGGTCTAGAGAGACAAAGGGTTGGAACAATCAGGCAGGAGATGCGTGCTGACAGTGCACAGCAGACTCCATCCGCACCAGTCAGAAAAGGTGCAAAGATTGGAAGAAATGAGCCTTGTCCGTGCGGTAGCGGCAAGAAGTACAAGAACTGCTGTGGCAGGCAAGAAGCTTGATTGACCAATATTTTGGATGAAAGGAGGTTTTGTGTTTGATTGATGTTTCGTATGAAATAAAGAAGTTCAGACCAATTAATATTGCGGCAATTCCTGCGGACGAGAAGTATGGTGAGAATGTCCGCCTTGCTTTTGCATTGTACAACAAGGCGATACAGAAAATTAAGGACGGGTATGAGGATTTGGCAAGAATTGATTTGAAAAAGGCCATTCAGCTCTTTCCGAGTTTTCATGTTGCGATTATTCTCCTTGGAATGTGCACTTTTGCAAATGGAGACAGAATTGGCGCAGTTAGGATATTCAACTCGGTAAAGGATTCTGTGATGCGTGAAAAAGCACTCAACTATCTGGATTATCTTGCCAATGAAATGGATAGCATTGACAATAGGGATGTGGTGAGACCGGAAATTACTGAAGAAGAAATGTTTGAGTTTGAGACGAGCACATCGACTGACAAACAGACATTTAAGAAATTCGAGGTAATTGAAGTCGAAGATACCATGGAAAACCTGAAGGATCTAAAGATAGAGCCGGTTGTCGAAGAGGAAATAAGGGAGAAGAAAGTCGAAGAGGTTGTTGAAGAAAATGAAGAGGATGACGAAATCGAGGAGAAAATTGTAAATTTTGCTGAGGTAGAGAAGAAAGCAAATGTTAAACAGGAAATTATAACGGAAGAAAAAAGGAAAGAAAAAACTGCTGCAAAAACAATTAAAAACGCCAGGATGTATTATTTTGTTGCCGGTTACGTTATATGTGCCGCATTGATATTTGCTGTTTTTATGTATGCAATGAGTACAAATAGCGAGAACAAAGAGCTTAGGGATACACTGGCAAAATACACAGGCACAAATGCCACAGAAAGTACTCCAACTCCTGAGCCTACGCAACCTCCAAGCACAGCGACTCCTACGCCTACAGAAGTTCCCATAGACCACTATGCGGAAACAAAGAAGCTTGTAAGAGAGTGTGTCAAGCATTATAACTTCAAGCAGTATTTTAATGTTGTGGAGCTTTATCATACAATCAAAATGGAATATGTGCCCGAGTCGGATCTGGAGAATCTGAAAAATATTTATGAGTTTTCACTGAATCAGTTTACCAAACAAAATCATGATTCAATCTTTTCATTGTCTTCACAGGGTAAGCATGAAGAAGTCATTGAAATGCTTCTCCCTATACAGAAATACAACCCAAATTATAGTCGTATCGACTCCGTAATATTTTATATAGGGAAGGCGTATGAGGACTCCAAAAACTATGCGAAAGCCAAGGAATACTATACGGAGATTGTTGACAAGTATCCCGATTCATCATATTATAGTTGGGCTTCGTATAGATTAAAAGTGATTGGTTAGGATGGTGTTGTATAGATGCAGTATAAAAGTACCAGAGGAAGTTCAAAAATAGTTCCGTTCCACCAGGCGGTTCTACAGGGAATCGCTCCGGACGGAGGACTTTTTGTACCAACACAGGAAGTATACTTTGATTCTCTGGATTTGGCTGACATGAGTTCAATGACTTACGAGGCATTGGCTTTTACAATAATTAAAAGATATGTTAATGACGATATACCCGACAGTAAGTTAATGGGTTTTATAAAAAACGCATACTATCAGGGTGCGTTTCCGCCAACGGTGGCACCCATCAGCAGAATGAGCAAGACATTGTCAGTGCTTGAACTTTGGCACGGGCCAACATGTGCTTTCAAGGACATGGCTCTTCAGATTCTGCCCGAGTTCATGGTTGGCAGTCTGGCAGTTGCTGATGAGAAGAATGAAATACTGATCCTTACTGCAACAAGCGGAGATACCGGTAAAGCAGCCCTTGAAGGATTCAAAAACAAAAAGGGTATTAAAATCATGGTGTTTTATCCTGAAAACGGTGTCAGCGAAATGCAGAAATATCAGATGATTACACAAGAGGGAGACAATGTTTCAGTAGTCGCCGTAAAAGGCAATTTTGACGATGCCCAGACAGGAGTTAAGGAGATTTTCACCGATAAGGAATTCAATGAAATGCTTTTACAGAAAGGCTACAGGCTGTCTTCTGCAAACTCCATCAACTGGGGAAGACTACTGCCTCAAATCATCTATTATTTCTACGCCTATGGAAGCCTTGTTAGGCAGAATGTAATCAAGCTGGGCAGCAAGGTGAATTTCGTGGTACCCACAGGCAATTTTGGCAACATACTTGCCTGCTACTATGCTATGAAGGCAGGGCTGCCTGTGTCAAAGCTTATCTGTGCATCCAATGACAACAACATACTGACTGATTTTTTCAATACCGGAACTTATGACAAGAACCGCAAGTTTGTCACAACCATCTCGCCGGCAATGGATATACTGGTGTCTTCAAATCTTGAAAGGCTTTTGTATGATGTATCCGGAGAAGATGATGCAATCGTATCAAGATGCATGACATCTCTAAAGGAAAACGGTCTGTACTCCGTTGACAAGAGGACAATCAACAGCATGAACAACTTCATGTGGGCATCTTACTCAACGGAGGAAGAAACAAAAGAAACAATAAAGAATGTTTATGAAAAGTATAATTATCTAATTGATCCTCATACTGCGGTAGGTATCAATGTGTATGACAAATATGTCATTTCCACAGGAGACATGACAAAGACCATATGCGTGTCCACAGCAAGTCCTTTCAAGTTTGGAAAGACGGTTGCAGAGAGTCTTTATGGTTCCGATGTTGTTGAAGGAATGAGCGAGTTTGAAATTAACAGGATGCTGAGTGAAAGGACAAACATGCCAATACCAACGCCTTTGATTGACCTTGACAAGAAGGAAGTTGTTCACGAAGGTGTATGCGATACCGCTGAAATGAAGGACGAAGTATTGAAATTCCTTGGAATATAATTATACATAAAGAAGGATCGTGACTTTTTTGTCATGATCCTTTTTTCTATACAAACGGTGCTGTGAATTTATCAAATTCGATAAGTGCTGCTTTCTGCGCTTTTTTCCGAACCTGTAAAATGTTATCGTAATTCTCAAAAAGAACTTTTACCACATTCTTATCTATTTCATTTCTCTCAACCATTTGTTCAAGCACATTGACCGCCTTTTCCTTTTCCATACCTTTTCTGTAGGGCCTGTCCTCGGTTATGGCAGCGAATATATCGCTTACAGTCATTATTCTGGAACCCAAGGTCAAGTTCTCTCCGGATAGGTGGAAAGGATAGCCGTTCCCATTCAGTTTTTCATGATGATAAGCTGCCCATTCTTTTATAATTGAAAACTCTGGAACGATGTTCAGTAGATGATATGTGTAATAGGTGTGGGCTTTCATTTCAGCGTACTCATGTATTTCAAGTACATTGTCCTTTTCAAGAATTTTATTGCTTACTGCAAGTTTGCCAATATCGTGCAGATGTCCCGCTATCTGCATCATGATGCATTCAGACTCTGAAAAATGCATTAGTCTGGCAATTTCTTTTGCAATCTGTGCAACACCGGCGGAGTGACAGGCGGTGAACCTGCTTTTAAAGTCGATAACGTGGGAAATAATTTGTGTAAACTCAAGTGTCTCATCTGAGGACAGAACGGTAGCATCACAAATCTGTTCCTGAATGTGCTCGATAGGCGAGCGGGAGAACAAGTTGAGCCAGATATATTCTTTTTGTGCAGCCTTTTTCAAAACTTCCACATAAACAGGATCAAACACACTGCCTGCTCTGGATTCGATGTAATCCAATACCGAGCCAACCTGGCTAAGTATGTTCTTCTTTTGTGCAAATGCCATGCAGACTCTGTCAGCCAGGTGGATGATATGGCTTTCTTCTGGAACGTTCTCGTTTTCAAATTGCATGCCTTTTCCGTACTCGTAGCTGACATGATGGTATTTTATAATCTGAGCGGAATGCTTTAAGGGCTCAAAATTTTTTAACAGCCTCCAGCCTCTGAAACCGTGATACTTTATGGATACGGTTTCAGTTTCTGCAATTTCGAGATTCTCAGATCCAAAAAGGGTTCCAATGTCATGTATGAGTGCAGCATAAAAAAGGTCTCTTTTTTTGTTAGCAGGGAGACCCAGGTGTTCAGCTATGATGTATGACATGTATGCAGTTTGTTGATGATGATTGTATAATTTTGGCGACAATAGTTCCAATGCGTTTGATAAACATAGTAATATGTCATAAAGCTTTATTGTCAGTTTCTCCATGCATTTCCCCCATGTTTTTATATGGATTTTACCATAACTTAATAATCATATCAATAAAAATACAAAAATGCCTGTTGATTTTTCCTTAACCATATGCTATTATATCCTTCGTGTCCACCACAGGTGAACAAATGTTTATTAACCGTGGACAGAGGAGTTGAAAAATGGCAGAGAGATATTTGCTTGTAAGTGAGGATGTTTGTCCTGCAATATTCGGAAAAGTGGTGCAGGCAAAGAAACTGCTTACGTTGTATAAAGACAAGACACAGACGGAAATATTGAACGAGGTAGGCATATCAAGAAGCGCCTTTTACAAGTACAAGGACAAGGTTTTTGTATATGACAGACTACCCCACAGCAAGGTTGTTTCTTTGTATTTTGTTGTGGAGGATTTTTCAGGAATCCTCCATGCGATTATAGGGGAGATAGCAAAATCAAAGGGCAACATATTGACCATAAATCAGAATGTGCCTCAGAACGGGATTGCAGACGTAATCATTTCGATTGATACGGAATGCATGATTGAGAATGTGGATGCGGTATTGAAAAGGATTTCTGAAATTAACGGGGTAAGAAGATCTGAAATATTAAATAGGGAAATGGAGTAAGGAGGAAATATGGTAAAGATAGCAATTATGGGTTGCGGAGTCGTAGGCTCCGGCGTGGCGGATATTTTGCTTGAAAAAAGTGAAGAGTTAAGCCGTAAATTCAATAAAAAGATTGAACTGACCAGGATACTGGACATTAGGGACTTGAAAGGAACGCCTTATGAGCCTTTTTTGACGAAAGATGCAAATGAGATAATAAATGATCCTGATATAAATATGGTGATAATGACAATAGGCGGAGAAGAACATGCTTTCACCTTAACGAAAAAAGCATTGGAAGCCGGAAAACATGTCGTGACTTCCAACAAGGAGATTGTTGCTGCATTCGGACGCGAGCTTGTTGAGACTGCATATAATAACAGTGTGAGATTCATGTATGAGGCCAGTGCAGGAGGCGGAATACCCATAATCCGTCCTTTGAACATATGTCTTGCGTCAAACGACATATATGAGATACAGGGTATTCTGAACGGCACAACAAACTATATTCTTACCAAAATGTACAGAGACAAAATGTCCTTTGAGGAAGCTCTTGCAAAAGCCCAGCAAAAGGGATATGCTGAAGCGGATCCTACAGCCGATGTGGATGGTCATGATGCGGCAAGAAAGATAGCTATTCTGTCTTCCGTTGCTTATGACAGATTTGTTGATTACAAGGATGTTTCCTGTACCGGTATAAGAAACATAAGTTATGAGGATCTGGAGCTTAGTTCAGCAAATGGGTTTAAGATCAAGCTGATAGCCAGAAGTATTAACAAGGATGGAAAGATTGAGGCATTGGTGGAGCCGCTTTTACTTGGCGAGGATCACATGTTGGCAAAGGTTGATTCAGTATTCAATGGCGTGTTGGTAAAAGGCAGCTACACAGGAGATTCCATGTTTTATGGAAAGGGTGCGGGCAAACTGCCCACTGCCAGTGCAATTCTTGGAGACATAATTGAAATTCTTACAGGAAGTTCGGAACATTCACTGCCTGGGTTTGTAAAGGAAAAGGCGGAGATGACCACGTCCAAACAGGATAGTTTCAGATTCTTTGTGCGTTTGTGGAAAAACAGTATATCAACGGAGGAGATGGAGAAGATTGTAGTCAATTCCTTTGGCAAGGTAGCAATATACTGTGGCGAGTCTGAAGTAAACAGGAAAAAGGCCGCACTGATAACAGGCTATCTGAGCAGGGAAGAACTAGACAAAAAGATTGAGGAACTTACCAAGAGTTTGAATATAAAGGTTGAGAATGTAATAAAGGTGGAAGACTAGAGCAAAGGAGTAGATTTATGAAGGTTGTAAAATTCGGAGGAAGTTCGCTGGCTGATGCAAACCAGATAAGAAAGGTGTGTGATATTGTACTGTCGGACAGTAAAAGAAGAATAGTGGTTGTTTCCGCGCCGGGAAAAAGGTTTGATGGTGATGTAAAAGTTACTGATATGCTGATAGAACTTGCAAACAAGAAGTTGAATAATGAAGATTATACTGAAGCATTGGAAAATGTTGTTGACAGATATAGACAGATAGCCAAGGGTCTTGGACTTGGAGAAGATGCAGCGAATTTTGTAAAACATGATTTGACGGACAGATTGAATTCAAAGATTGATTCGAACGCAAAATTCATGGATTTTATGAAGGCTGCAGGAGAAGACAATACAGCTAAGCTCGTTGCAGGGTACTTGAATTCCATAGGAGAGAAGGCCGTGTACATGAATCCAAAAGATGCAGGCATGCTTTTGAGCAACGAATATGGAAATGCCAGAGTACTTAAACAAACGTATGAAAACCTTGCAAAACTAAGGGATATGGATGAACTGGTCATATTCCCTGGATTCTTTGGATACTCGGTGGATGGAGAAGTGGTGACCTTCTCGAGGGGAGGCTCGGATGTAACCGGATCTGTAATTGCAGCTGCTGTTAATGCCACCGTGTATGAGAACTTTACCGATGTGGATTATGTTTTCTGTGCAAATCCGAAGGTAATCAAGGAACCTAAACCCATTTCATACTTTACTTATGAAGAAATGCGCGAACTTTCCTATGCAGGCTTCAACGTTTTACACGAGGAAACCCTGGAGCCGGTTTACAGAAAGAAGATTGCGGTTAACATAAGGAATACAAACAACCCTCAATCTCCAGGAACCTTGATAGTGCCTGCAGAAAGAGCGGATAGGGTTTCAGGAGAAAATCCTGTTGTTGGTATTGCTGCAGACAAGGGATTTATAACAGTGCATGTTGAAAAATACATGATGAACAGGGAAATTGGTTTTGGTAGACGACTGCTTACCCTTTTCGAGAAAGAAGGAGTATCCTACGAGCATGCACCTTCCGGAATTGACAGTATTTCCGTTATTGTTAAAGAGAAAAATTGTCCAAAAGACAAACTTGAAAGAATAACCGAGGCCATCAGGAAGGAGCTTGAGGTTGATGACGTGGTAGTCGAGCACGGGCTTGCGATAATCATGTTGGTTGGTAGGGGAATGTCCAAAACCGTCGGTATTGCAAGCAGGGCTACAACGGCAATAGCAAGGGCAAGTGTGAATATCAGGATGATAAACCAGGGCTCCAGTGAAGTAAGTATTATGTTCGGTGTACATGAGGACGATGTGGAAAAATCATTGATTGCTCTATATGATGAGTTCTTTAGATAAAAAAATACAGCTTATAGCTGTATTTTTTTTACTTGGATTCTTTTCGTATCATTTTGAAAAATGGCGACACTTTTTTGTAAGTAAGCATCGTTAATAATGAAATTACACCAAATTTCAAGAGATTGAACGGTACAGTCGCAAACATTATCAGAGTTTTTAAATCTTTTATGCTTCCGGTTACCTTGGTTCCCATACTTATAATGTCTTCCAACGAGTAGGGTGTCAATAACACATAAAGAGGTATTAACACATAATAGTTGAAAAATGCGCCAACTATTGTTGCAGCAAATGTTCCTGCAATGCACCCGAGAAGAGCGCCTTTCTTTGTATGAAGGCGTTTGTATATTATGCCTGCACTCAGTATGTATGCAGAGCCAATAGCAAAGTCGGCCATAAGACCTATACCCATGGATTGGTTGGAAACCAGCAGGTGAACAAGATCCTTAATAAATTGAATGGTTACTCCTGCTATGGGTCCCATTGCAAAGGTCCCTATGATTATAGGGAAGGTACTGAAGTCCAACTTGTAGAATCCCGGAAAAATTGGCAGTGTAAATTCGAGAAACATGACTATGATTGCGATTGCTGACAAGCATGCAACTCTTGTGATGTAAAATACTGATTTGTTTCGGTTATTTTTTTGCATAAAAAACACTCCTTCCATCCTGACTTTAACAGTCGGCTACGGAATCTCACCGTATCAACCCGTATCTTTGACACAGGCTCGCGGGCTTTACCGCCGGTAAGGAATTTCACCTAACCCCGAAGCAACTACATTTTATATCTAAAACAATTATATGTCAATAGAAGTGAAAATTATTTTACAGTTTGTTGACTTGATAATAATTTTTCAAGTAGTATAATAGAAGTTGAGTTTTATGACAAACAGGAGGACATATGGGGATTTACGATCTCAGAAACAGGATTACTGGAAGGAAAGTTGCTGTTTTAGGGATAGGCATAAGCAATTTTCCTTTAATCGAATTTCTACATAAAATGGGGGCGGAAAAAATTGTTGGATTTGACCGTTCTGATTCTAATGAGCTGAAGAAAAAGCTTGACGAACTTGCTTTAAAACTACCTTTTGAGTATCATTTGGGCGAAAATTATCTTTCATATTTAACTGATGACTTTGATGAAATCTATAAAACGCCTGTATTAAGGCCTGATATACCGGAGTTGGCAAGAGCAAGGGAAAGAGGAGCTTATGTAACATCCGAAATGGAAGAGTTTTTGAAACATTGTCCTGCAAAAACATATGCAGTGACAGGTAGTGATGGAAAAACCACAACCACTACCATCCTTTATCTTCTTCTGAGTGAAGCATTTAAGGATAAAGGAACAAGGATATGGTTGGGAGGAAACATCGGGAAGCCTTTGCTGCCGCATTTGAAAGAGATTTACAAGGAAGACATCGTGGTGCTTGAACTGTCGAGTTTCCAACTGCATACAATGACAAAGAGTCCTGACGTGTCAGTTATTACAAACATATCTCCAAATCATCTTGATGTGCATAAATCCTACGAGGAATATATTGATGCGAAGAAAAACATATATAGATACCAAAACGAGGATGGAATTGCAGTACTAAACTCCGGGAATGATGTTACCTTGTCAATGATGCACGAGGTTAATGGAAAATTAAGATCCTTTGGTTTTGGTATTGGTTCATGGGATGGGGCTTATTCATTGAATGGAAAATTGTATAAAAAAATCAATGGTGAAATCACAGAGATTATGGATACGAAGGATGTTTTGCTTCCAGGCAATCATAATCTGGAAAATTACATGGCTGCAATTTCGGCAGTTTGTGATGTGGTTTCTGCTAAGGATATATACAATGTGGCAACCTCATTCAAAGGTGTTGAACACAGACTTGAGTTTGTTAGGGAATTGAATGGTGTTAAATATTTTAACAGTTCAATAGATTCCAGTCCTAACAGGACAATGCATGCTTTGAATGTATTTAATGATAAAGAGGTGGTGCTTATTGCAGGAGGAGCAGACAAGAAAATACCTTATGATTCATTGGGAAAGGCTTTGTTTGAAAAGGTAAGGGTGTTGATACTTACTGGTCCTACAGCAAAATTGATTGAAAATGCTGCGAGGGACGAGTATAAAAGGCAGGGTAAAGAGTATGATATTGTTACTTATCATTGTCAGAACTATGAGGAAGCTGTAGAGTGTGCCTGGAGAGAGGCAAAAAGTGGAGAAGTGGTTATTCTATCTCCGGCAAGTACAAGTTTTGACATGTTTAAGAACTTTGAAGAAAGAGGAAAAACGTTCAAACATTTAGTAAATGAACTGTCGGTTTAGATTTTTGGGGCTGTTTGTTTACATTTTAGTTATAATTATGAAAAATAGTGTTATTGACACTGTTGCACCAAAACTATATAATGATTTTGTGGACTTTGCCCAATAATTTAGGGCTTGATACGTCTTTATATAGTTATTCAACAATAAAGTTTGGAAGGTTGGGCTTATGAATAAGAAAAAGAAACAGAAAATTGTTCGTTATTCAATTGCAGCCAGTGTGGTTGTTCTTTTTGTTATTGCGATAATTGTTTCGATTGTAACGAAAGATTTGGAAGCAAAGCAATTTGAACAGAAAAGAAACACTGATGTAATGGAATTTAATCCCTTTATTGAAAACGAGCGAAGATTGGATAATAGTTTTCTGGAGTACGGAAAAGTATTATCCAAATATTTGTCAGCCGGATATCCTTTATACCAGGGCAATCCATTGGAATTGCGAGGAATGGACTATATACCAGAGAAGTCAACCATAAACAGTGATGTGAAAGCGTTCACAGAAGACTATGTGGTTGACGGAGAGGTTGCTTTGGAAGCTGATCAAACAGCTGTGGTTACATCGACCTCAAAAGTAACTCTGGTGTACAACCTGGATGTTCCGGAAACTGCTCTGTACAATTTGGAATTGTTGTACGGATTGTTTAGCGGCAAAAGTGCCAACATGTTGATTGGTCTTACAATCAACGGTAAACAACCATTTATTGAATCGTCATATTTTGAGGTAAAGAGAATGTATGAGTTCTATGAGTATGACAGATATGACGATGAAGGCAACCAAATCAGAGCAAAGCAAAGAGAAGTGTTCGGTTGGCAGAAGGCCGTACTGACACATCCGGATGGATTTTACAGGAATCCTTATTTGATTCTTCTCCAGAAGGGAACAAATACAATAGAAATATCCTTCTCAAGAGAAGCTGGTGTTATCAAGACTATATCCTTTGTAGCTCCTACTGTAAATCCTACATATGATGAGTATCTGAATATGAATGGATTTTCAGAAGACAAGATATATAAAGGGGAAGCAAAGCAGATTGAGCTTGAGGTTCCTGTGTTGAAGAATGATATTACAATAAGAGCGGAGTGGAATGATGACTACTACTCCTATCCACCATCATACGATTTGCTGCACTACAATATTTTTGGCGGAGCAAGATGGAAGGACGGCGGAACAAGTGCCAAGTGGACCTTCGAGGTTCCAGAGACAGGATGGTATCAGTTGTCTTTCAGATACAGCTCATCAGTGACATATGTTGCTGCATACAGGGAAATAAAGATAGATGGTGCAATTCCATTTGAAGATATGGAAGAGTATTGCTTCCCTTATTCCGACGGTTGGGTTCTGAAGCCTCTTATGGACAAGGATCAGAAGCCATTTATGTTCTATCTGGAAGAGGGAACTCATGAAATTGAAATAACTGCAAAGGTTGGTCCTTTGCGTCATGATATTCAAAGAATTGAAGAGTGCATAGAATCAATTTCTTCATTGGTAAGAAGAATCACTCAGCTTGTTGCTGCAACAAGACAGGCCGACGGTTCTTATGCTGTTCAGGCAAACATGGACTGGGATCTTCAGGAATACATCCCGGACATTGTTGAGCTTCTTGAGTCTTACAGCAAAAACTTCTATGAGATATATGACAATATTAAGGAAGCCAATGGCGGAAAAGCGCCTTACTACGGCTCTGCTATAAAAGTAGCTGCCGAGTTGTTTAAATCCCTTGCAGAAGACACTGAGGAAGTACCTGGTGCCATTAATGAAGTCAATGACACCATAGCTGGTATTTCAAATACCATTATTGCTGCAAAAGAGCAGCCTGTGGCGTTTGACTACATGATTATTTCTGAAAAGGGGTACACACAGAAGGCAAGAAGTGGATTCTGGCAGAATCTTTATGTTGGTGCCAAGAAATTTTATTGGTCTTTTGTTAAAGACTATTCCGCAATAGGTGCTCCTATTATTGAAGACGAAGATATTGATAAATATCCTACCATTTCAGTTTACGTGGCAACAGGTCGTGAGCATGTCGAAATTCTTAGAAGGATGATAAGTGACGAGTTTACAAGAGACCATCGTATTAAAGTAGACGTTAACATGGTTGCTGGCGGTGTCGAAGGCCAGATAATGCTCAGATACGTCGCAGGTAACGCTCCGGACGTTGCTATTAGTGTTGGTGCGGGAACACCTTTTGAATATGCGATAAGAGGTGCATTGTTACCGCTTAATCAGTTTGAAGGATTTGAAGAACTGAAGAAGAGCTATATAGATGATGCATTTAATCCATACTTGTACAAGGGCAATTACTATGCATTCCCCGAGACTCAGAGCTGGGTTGCGCTATTCTATAGGACAGATATTATAGTTGACGAGCTTCAGTTGGACCCTCCTGATACATGGGAAGATGTATATGAGATGCTGCCTGTTCTGCAGGAGAAGGGATACGACTTCTACTATCCATATGCTCCTGGCAACTATATTCCATTCTTGTTTCAGCATGGCGGAAACGTGTATGACGAACATGCTATGACTTCCTCGCTGGATACTGTCGAAGCATACAATGCGTTCAAGGAATATGCTGATTTGTATATCAAGTACAAGATACCATACGCTGCAAACTTCTATCAGAGGTTCAGAAACGGAACCATCCCCATTGGTATTGATGGCCATGGTTTCTTCAGCCAGCTGATGGTTGCAGCTCCTGAGTTGAAAGGAAAGTGGGATATGGCTCCAATTCCTGGTCACAAGCTGTCTGACGGTTCTGTTGTCAGGTATGCAGGCGGACTTGGTACTTGCAGCATTATTATAAGCTCGACGGAATATCCTGAGGAAGCTTGGAAATTTATCCAGTGGTGGTCTTCTGATGAAGTCCAGACCCAGTATGGTCAGGAAGTTGAAGCTACGTTTGGAGTTGCTTCCAGATGGAATCCGGCAAACGTTGAAGCATTAAAGACACTTCCTTACACTGAGAAGGAAATGAGCGTCATTCTGGAGCAGTGGAGCCATTTCAAGGAGGCTCACAATACCTTAGGTGGATACTATACACACAGATATCTTAATACAGCACTTAACCAGACAATTCTGCAGGGCAAGAACGCAAGAATTGCATTGGAGGATGCTGTAAAGGAAATCAACAAAGAGATGCTACGTAAGCAGAAAGAGTTTGGCATAACCGATTCCGTGTTGTATCCATCCGACTCATCAAATTAAGGGGGGTATATAATTAAATGAAGAAGGAAAAGAAAGAAAAGAATATGCGCCCAGCCGAACAAAAGCCCAAGAAGAGACTTTTTAATGTAGAAACGAGATTCGGATATACAATGCACGAGGTATGGCGTTACAAGCTGTCATACGTCCTGGTGGCACCATTTTTCATACTGTTTACCATATTTACGTTGATTCCGCTTATTGCTTCTACAGTATTGAGCTTTACTTACTTTAACTTTTTGAATCCTCCTGTTTTTACAGGATGGGACAACTATGTGTATTTGTTTGTAGATGACCCACTATTCCTAAAGGCATTTAACAACACCATGTTTTATGCTTTCATAGTAGGTCCTGTCGGATATATTGCATCATACTTCTTTGCATGGTTTATTAACCAGATTCCAACGAGGGTGAGACCTTTCTATGTGTTGGCGTTCTATGCGCCATCACTTACCGCAGGTGTTGCGATGTCCGTTGTATGGCTGGTTATGTTCGCAGATGATAGCCAGGGATATTTGAACTCAATTCTTATACAGATGGGTCTTATATACGAGCCGATACAGTGGCTTAAGGACGTTAACCTGATAATGCCTGTCATAATTATTATTTCATTGTGGTCGAGCCTTGGTACGGGATTCCTGTCCTTTGTTGCAGGTTTTACCAACGTTGACAGAGATTTGTATGACGCAGCCGCTGTTGATGGTGTCGTTTCAAGATTCCAGCGTCTGATTTACATCGACATTCCACAGACGATGCCACAGCTTCTGTTTGCGGCCATACTGCAAATAACAGGTGCGTTTACGGTTGGTGCTATAAGCCAGCAAATTGTAGGACATCCAAGTCCTGAAGATGCGGGCTTGACAATCATGCTGCACTTGTCAGACTATTCCGGTCAGCGTTTTGAGCTTGGCTACGCAAGTGCGATAGCGGTGGTATTGACAGGTATCATAATACTGCTTGGTCGTACTGCATTTAAAGTATTTGGAGAGAAGGAGTGATAGGGAATGGCGCAAACACATGTTGACATAGAACATCTAAAACGTGCGAGAAAGCGTAGAGACTATGGAGCTATAGCCATAACGATATTTCTATCAATAGGTGCACTAGTATCGCTTCTGCCTCTTGTATACCTGGTCTGCCACGCTTTTAAACCTATGGAAGAATTGTTCCTGTATCCACCTAGATTTTTCGTTAAAAGTCCAACTACGAAAAACTTTTCGGACCTTATGAACATTACTTCTGAAAGCTTGGTACCGTTCAGCCGTTATTTGTTCAATACGATTTTAATAACTGTTGCATACCTGTTTTTACTGGTATGGATAGGTACAATGGCATGCTATCCACTTTCAAAGCACAAGTTCCCAGGTCAAAAGGCCTTGTTTACAACTGTAACAACCGCTTTGATGTTTGTTGCAGCTGCTGCAGGAATACCTCTGTATATCATTAATACCAGACTAGGTCTTGTTGATAGGTATTGGGTATACATTATTCCAGGACTGGCAAATCCTACATGTCTGTTCCTGCTGAAACAGTTCCTTGATCAGGTACCTGACAGTATCTTTGAGGCGGGCAAGATTGACGGTGCTTCCGAGTGGCAGCTGTATACAAGGATTGCATTGCCTCTGCTCAGGAATGCACAGGCAACTGTTGTTATCCTAACATTTGGCGGAATTTGGGGAGATGCTGGTACTGCAACTACTTATATTTATAGAGAGCAGCTAAAGACTTTGGCGTTCTTTATGACGACTATCGGTGGCGGTATCGCAAGAGCTGGTGCTCAGGCCGCATCTGCCTTGATTATGGTATTGCCTGGTATCATTATGTTTATCCTCCAGCAAAGCAGGGTTATGGATACTATGGCACATTCAGGTATTAAGTAAGGGAGGTATAGAGAGAAATGATGCGAAAAAAATTCATTTGTATGGCAATTCTTGTTGCTTTGATTGTAACGTCTTTCATTCCGGTTACTGCAGCCACTCCTTACGCAAACTACTTTTTGACGGCGGATGGATGGGCTTTACCTACTCCCGCTGCTTATGTGCCAGATAAGATAATTGAGTTCAAGACTGTGGAGGAAGGAAAACTCAAGAATCCGAAGGATATTTTCATTGCTGATAATGGCAACATATATATAGCTGACTCAGGAAATAACAGAATCGTTGTTTTGAGTCCCGAATACGAGTTTCTGTTTGATATAAAGGGTGAAGGCCCAAACGACCCCTCCGCACTTTCGGATCCGACCTGTGTTTACGTCGATCCCGATGGAACCATTCTTGTAGTGGATGCAGGAAACAAGAGACTTGTTGAATTTACCGAAAGAGGAAACTTCAGATATTCATATCTTACACCTGAAGATGAGCTTTTGGGTGAGGATTTCAGCTATCAGCCTCAAAAAGTAATTAAGGACAACAGAGGATATATTTACGTTACTTCTGTTGGCGAGTATCGTGGAATTATACTGCTTGGTCCTGATGGAGAGTTTAGAAACTTCTTCGGAACCAACAGAGTAATACTGAATTTCTGGGATGCTTTGGCAAGACTACTTTGGTCTCGAGAAGACAGAAAGGGTCAGATAGTTAATCTGCCATACACATTCTCAAATATATATATCAGTGAAGACCAGTATGTTTACGCTACAACAACCAGTACAACAGCACAGCTTAGAAAAATCAACTTTGCAGGTGCAGACGTCCTTTATGATGGATACAATTTTAACGACTCAAGTATAATTCAGGGCGCAGGTCAATCTCAGGTTTTTATAGATGTGACTGTTGACAAAAACAACAATATGTATCTTATAGATTCTACTTACGGTCGAATCTACCTATTTGACGAGTGGGGCCAGAACCTGTTTGTGTTTGGCTCATTGGGAACCGGTTACGGTCAGTACTCTCAGCCTACTTCAATCGAGGTTGATGATCAGGGCAGGGTATATGTTGTGGATTCTCGAACCGGTGTTATTACTGTATTCAAACCAACAGCCTTTGCCCAGACTGTACACAATGCAAACAAACTGTTCTCAGAAGGAGATTACGACGAGTCATATGCGCAATGGCAAAAGGTTCTTGATCAGGACAACTACTACAGACTTGCACTTCAGTCCATGGGAACCATCCATATGAGAAAGGATGAGTTCAAGGAAGCAATGAAGTTGTATTATGAAGCCGAGGACCCGGACCTCTACTCAACTGCTTTTGAAGAGCAGAGAGCAGAGTTTATCAAGAGATATTTTTCCATCATTGCCACTGTTGCGGTGCTGTTACTTATAGGGATATCCACTCTTGTCAGCTTTATGAGACGAAGAAGAAGGAAACTTGGACCGAAACCTGAAAAGATTACATGGTATACGCCCATTAAGAACTTCTTTAAGAGAATGGTGTATGTAGCAAGACATCCGATTGATGGATTTGATGAAATTAGATACGAGGGAATGGGTTATTACGGAGACATGTTCGGAATCATGATTCTGTATGTAATATCCGAACTGCTTTCAATCGTATTTACAAGCTTTATATACAGAGATGGCGTATCGCTTGACATGATAGACTGGGGATCCCGAATTGTTTGGGCACTTATGCCATGGATTGTTGTCGTTATTGTTAACTATGGTGTAACCACCATCATGTATGGTGAAGGAAGATTCAGGGACATTATAATTGGCGGAGCATTCTGTCATGTTCCATTCATTCTTACATCAATTCCTTTGGCAATACTGACTAATGTTCTTGGTAGAAGTGAAGCTCAGTTGTTTACACTTGCAAATACTTTCATTAGTATATATGTAGGTTTGATGGTGTACTTCTGCATAAAGGGCGTACATGGTTTCCATCCATTGAAAGGTGTAGTGGTTACCATCCTTACTGCTGTAGGAGTAACGGCGGTTTCAGCACTGTTCATGATAGTGTACGGACTTGCAGTGCAGATGTTTGACTTTTTCATTCAGATCGGTAAGGAGTTGAGTTACATTGTTTGATAGAATTAAGATTCCGAAAAGATTAATAACCAGTATTATAGTAGTGTTAGTCCTTATTATAGCTGTTTATGTAGCTATAAAGGTAGCTTTCGGATCGCAGCACGATGTTAAGTTTAGCAAAGATGGTATAAACTTCTCCGATCCTGCACCCGCAATAAGTGCAATACCTAACGATGCGGAGTTGACCACTGTTGAGGAAAACAGCAGGTTCAGGCTTGAATATTCACCATCCGAGGATCTGCTTGTCGTTACCGATCTGAAAACCGGCGTATCTTTCAGGAGTTGGCCGGAAGCTACCGAGGAAGAGGTAGAGTATTATGAGAAGAACAAGAATGTTTTGCAAATATTGAAGTCCATAGTTTTTGTTGAATATACAAAGAGCGGTCAGGAAGGTGGAACCATTCTCGGTATAAACCAGGTGCCGCATACCAAGGAAGCAAACAAGATTGATGGTGGACTGCAAATCTTTTACAACATGACCGAAACTGGAATCAGATTTGCAATCGAGTTCTATATCCATGAAGACGGACTTGAGGTCCTTATACCAAAGAATGGAATTGAAGAAACCCATGAGACTGCAAAGCTTGCATCATTGTATGTCCTTCCATATTTTGATTCTGCAAGACAGGAAGATTACGGCTACTTTGTAGCCCCTGACGGCAGTGGTGCTTTGACAAGATTTGATGCCAACAGGATTACCAACTATGACTCATATAACAAGAAGATATACGGGGATGATATGACGTTTAACAGACTGATAAACCCTGACTACAAGAGTTGGCCAATAACAATGCCTGTGTTCGGCATCGTAAAAGAGAATTCAATGATTACATGTTACATCAAGGAAGGCGATGCGAATGCGTCCCTGTTTATTGAGTACCCAGGCAACAAGAATCTGCCCCTTTACTCAATAGGCTTCTATTTCAGATACAGACAGTTCTATTTGACGAAACTCAGTAAGGGCTCTGCCGATTATGAGTTGCTTGAAGAAAACATGACTCTTGGCGATGTTAGGCAGAAGTTCTATATTGAGACCACTGATGAAGCCGAAAGCTTTAGTTATGTTGACGTAGCCAACAAGACAAGGGAGCTTTTGTTCGAGACATGGAAAACCAAGTACGGTATTGAAAGAAAGCTTGCTGACAATGCTAAGAGCATGAATGTCAGGATTTTCATGGGTGATGAGAATAGATGGGGCGGAGCTCTTGATACACTGAAAGTCATGACAACCTTCGATGAAGTTATCGAGATGTATGAAGAGCTCAAGGCCAAGGGTGTTGAAGACATTAGGTTTTCAATTGCCGGTTGGCAAAAAGACGGATATTATGGGAATATAACTAAGAAGTTTAATCCTGACAAGGATTTTGGAGGAAAGAAAGGTTTTGAAAAACTTACTTCCTGGGCCAAGGAAAACAACGTTGAGGTTTCCTTTGACAACAACCTGCTCTTGGTATATGGTAGACCCAAAGCATCGGTTCCACTAAGATCTTCTGTTGTCAAGAAACCTGGTGTTCACTATCTGCAGTTCCAAAGCACAACCAGCTCCGGCGTTTACAGACGTGGTTCCGACAACTACGTTTTGAGTCCGCTTTACTATGAGAAGAAGGTTATGGCAAAGGAAATTCAGAAGTTAAAGCAAATGGGTGCAGCTCATCTTGATTTGCAGCAGTTAGGCGACAACCTGTTTACAGACTACAACAGGTATACGGCTCTGCTTAGATCTCAGCTGGCCGACAAGTATGTTAAGTGGCTCAAGGAATACACAGAGGAGTTTGATACAATTTCTATTTATTACGGAAACTCCTATGCTGTATCGACAGCTGACAAAATATTAAACATACCTACTGTTCGTAGCGCCAATATGGTGTTTGATGAAACAGTACCATTCATACAGATTGTTTATCACGGCATTATAGATTACTACAGTAATCCTCTCAACAACGAGGACGACCCAAGGTTTGCATTGCTCAGATCTCTTGAATATGGTGCGTTTCCATCATATGAGCTCACGTACAGACCAACAGGTGATTTGAAGTATACAAACTACAACAGGTTGTTCAATTCACAGTTCAGCCTTCTTATTCAAGATGTGGTTGAAACATACAATATTTCGGAAGAGGTTTTGAAACCTTTGAGAGGCGAGTTTATCGTGAATCATTACAGGGTTCCCGATGATGGTGGCAAATATGAAGTATATGTTACCGAGTATTCCAATGGTACCAAGATATATGTTAACTATGGAAAGATCGGTTATATAATACCAGACACTACTACCACTGTAGATGCGATGGGTTATGCTGTTGTTACAGCTTAAGGAGGAGGTATTCAAGTGGCAAAGAAAGTTGTGAAATACAAAAAGCAACTGGCTCATAAGCGAACGAAGCGCACTCTTTCCTTTGAAAGAAGAAGGCAGCTTGAAGGATTTTCCTTCATGTTGCCATGGTTGATAGGATTCCTAATATTCATCCTGATTCCATTGGCGCTTTCGGTTAAGATAAGTTTTTATTCACCGACCCTGAATGACCTGTATAGGGGAAAATATGTTGGACTTGAGAACTACAAGGAAGTTATCAAGAACCCAAGCTTTGGCCAGGCTGTGTTCGAAGCGTTCATGAACTCACTGTATCAGGTGCCAATGGTCGTTGGATTTGCGTTGTTTGTTGCTGTTCTTTTGAAACAGGAATTTCCGGGAAGAGTAATATTCAGAGTAATATTCTTTATTCCTGTTATACTATCCGGTGTTATCATGTCATACCTGTTCTCTGAAGACGTTGGTAGCGTAAGTATTTTCAGCCAACTCGTGCAGAGTAATACGGGATTCATGTCGCGGTTGTTTGGAGGAGCGCTAACCACGCATATTGGTAATATTATGTGGTCCAGCAGTGTTGAAATATTGATATTCCTGGCTGCATTGCAAAGTGTACCGGACATTTTGTATGAAGTTGTCGATCTGGACGGAGCAAATGCCTGGGAGAGATTCTGGCATATTACACTGCCGTACATTTCTCCATTCGTAATACTTAACTGTATTTATGCGCTTGTCGACTCCTTTGTGGATGCTCGAAATCCGGTTATGTCAATACTTTACGGATTGATGGTGCAGGGAACCAAGTACGGTGTTGCATCTGCTCTTAGCTGGTTCTACATGCTGCTGTCTTTGATTACAATACTTATTTTCATACTGCTTACCAGGAGGTGGTTAAGATGAGTGCATATATTCAGAGGTTTTCCAATTACATGTACGATTTGTATAAGAGATATGAGAACCTGGGTTACAGGGTAAAGAAAAAGATAAGATTTATCATAGGTAGGATATTCCTGTACTATGTACTGATTGAGATGGCATTCTTGTTTATTTTGCCTTTTGTATACATCTTATCCACGTCTATGCTGACATTCGAGGACTATTTGGATCCGACAGTGTTCTATATACCTACAGAGATAGAGTGGGGCAACTTTACCAAGGCATGGGAAGCGCTTGACTATCCAAGATCCTTCCTTAATTCTACAATAACTTCTCTTGGTGCTGCGGTACTGCAAACCATAGCCTGTTCAGTTGCAGGTTTTGCGTTGGGAAGATACAAGTTCAGAATGAGGAATATATTCTTTGTCCTGGTAGTTATAGTGTTGCTGATTCCACCTCAGACTACAATCATTGCAACTTACGGCTTGTTTGTTGAGCTTGGACTTATCAACACCTATTTCTCAGTTCTACTTCCAGCTGCCTTTGGTCTTGGCATTAGAGGTGCGTTGTTTATTCTGATTTACATGTATTTCTTCCAGAGAATACCTGATGCGATGGACGACGCAGCAAGAATTGATGGAGCAGGACCATTGAGACTATTCATAGAGGTTATGCTTCCACAAGTCAAGTCCGCGATTGTTATTGTGTTTATCTTCTCAGTAGTTTGGCACTGGAATGACAACTACGAAGCTCCTACCTACATGTATAGGGAGAGTGTCCTGACACTGCAGCCAAGATTGCAGAACATACGTGAGTATTGGGCTAAGAAGATACCAGCTGGAGAATCCGAGATATCAAAAGCGTTGACAGAGCCAATGCTGTTTGCGGGATGTTTCCTTGTAATGTTCCCTGTTCTTCTGGTTTACATTTTCGGTCAGAAGAAACTCGTAGCAGGTATTGAACGTATTGGTATCATCGAATAAGGAGTGTCGATATGAAAAAGAATTGGATTAGAATTATAGCTATATGTTTGCTAGTGGTGTTTGTCGGGACTACGGTTGGATGTACAATTTTTGAAGAAGACGGGCCTAGAAGGACCCCGTCTTCAACTCCAAAGCCAACACCAAGAGAATTTGTAGGTCAGATAACCTTCTCGACCTACAAGAGGTCCCCTAACGATGTGTCGGCGCATGCCTTTGCGCATGATTTTGCAATGATTTATCCTAATGTGGACATTGTAATCGATGAGATGGAAAGTGCTGAAGAATACTTTGCCACTTTGGATGAAAGAATAAAGAACGGCACCATTGGTGATGTGTTTGTAATAGATGATTCAAGGATTGCTGAGTATGTGGAGAATGACTATATAGTTGATTTTACTCCATACCTTGAAGATCTGATTGAGTACAAGACTTACAAAAGGCTTAAGCCTCACGAGATTTTGTTTGATGCTGCATACAAGTCTGCTCAGTATAAGAAGGGCATGTACATGATGCCTACTGATTACAACCATAAGTTTGTATTCATAAACTATGATTTGTTCAGCAAAGCAGGACTCAGCGTACCTGGTGACAAATGGACATTTGAAGACTTTGTTCGCTGTGCAGAAGAGCTAAGCAAGCTTGACGAAGTAAAGATTCCTGCGGTTATGGATTATTTGGATCCGGCTATCTGGGGAGCTTTTGCAAGAGGATTTACAGGAGTATTGTTCCCGGAAGAGGAGGAAGAGGAAAAGTCAACAGAAACTCCTGCTTCCACTGATGAAAATGGAGATGCTACTCCTGATCCGGAGGCATCACCAAGTGAGACGCCTGCTCCAACTAAAAAAGAACCCAAAATAGAGAAGCCGGAAGGCAGTCTGTATTATATTAATAAAGAGGATAGTATAATAACTCTTACTCTTACAAATGAGGAAGTACTGATGGGTCTCACAGAGCTTGCAGAAATAATCAAGCAAGGCTATGTGCAGAAGGCTGATGTGAATCCTGAAGATTTGTCTGGAATAGGTATGATAGTAACTGACAAGATGGAGTTCAACACTTGGACTGATGTATTGAGAAATGCTGAATTTGAGTGGGACCTTATCCATTTCCCAACACTACCAAAGAGATTTGTTGGCGTCAATACTTTGGGTCTTGCAGTTAGCAAAAAGACAGCAGAAGTTAGTGAAGAACAGCAGGACATGAGTGTTCAGTTTGCACTTCATACTTTGATTCAGGAAGCAGCTGTCATCTATGCTGGCAATGGCGAATCCGTTCCAGCTAGCAAGGCAGTAAATGCAATGAAGTTCTGGCGCGAGTATCCTGTAAGAGGAAAGAACACAAGTGTGTTTGCAACTTACACTGAAAATGATTTTCCATCCATTATGACTTATCTTATGAATATTGAAGCTGCTCGCGAATATCACAAGATCGG
>DUPL01000029.1 GCA_012838385.1 Clostridiaceae bacterium | reverse complement strand
GATATACTGTAAGCATCACAAAGTATTAAGCATATTTAAAGGGTCAAAAAAGCAGCTAATACTATATCCTTTAAACCTAGAAGAAAATGACGCGGTCGTATTTACAAAAACGGTTGCTTGCATTAATATATATTAAACTGTGCTAATTCAAATATACATAAGATGTTTCACCATTTATCAGGAGGAAATTAAATGACGATAGTACTTGTTATTGATGTTTTTGACCAAAAGAAAAATGGTACAACCATGTCGGCAAGGAGATTTACCGAGCTGTTAAGAGAAAGAGGACACGAAGTAAGAGTAATATCAACAGGAAAACCAGAAAAGGACAAATTCGTTGTTAAAACAGTAAGACCACCAATAATCAACTCATTGTGCGAAAAACAAAGTTTTCAGTTTGCAAAAGCAGATAAAAAAGTTATTAGAGAAGCACTTAAAGGTGCGGATGTTGTTCACTTGTACATGGCTTTTCCATTGGAAATTAAAGCTTTAAGAGAAGCAAGGAAGATGGGAATACCCTGCACAGGAGCATTTCATATTCAGCCAGAGAATATAACGTACAATATTAATATGAAGAGAGCAGAGTGGCTGGCTTGGATTATTTATCGCCTGTTCAGACGATTCTACAATAAACTCGATCATGTGCACTGCCCATCGGAATTTATTGCAAGCCAGTTGAAAAAGCACAAATACAAGGCAAAGCTGCACGTAATATCCAATGGAATAACAAAGGAGTTTGTGCCTGACAAGGAAGTCATGGAACAAAACAAAATCAAGAACAGAATTGACGTATTAATGATAGGAAGACTGTCACCCGAGAAAAGACAGGACCTGGCTATTGAGGCAGTAAAATTATCAAAATATTCTTCAAGAATTCATTTGCATTTTGCTGGTTTTGGTCCCATGGAAAAGGAGTATAAAAAGATGGCCTCCACTTTACATAATCCTGCCACCTTCAATTTCTACGACCAGAAGGACCTTATCAACCTCATTCATAGCTGCGATTTGTATGTTCATACCTCTGAAATCGAGATAGAAGCCATTGCATGCATCGAAGCGATAAGCTGCGGACTTGTGCCTGTAATTGCAAATTCCAAAAAATCAGCAGCAAAGCAGTTTGCACTGGACGAAAGAAGCTTGTTTGAGTCAGGCAATGCACAGGACCTGGCCGATAAAATAGATTATTGGATAGAAAATCCTGATGAAAAGAAAAGAATGTCGGAAAAATATGTACTTTATTCGAGAAATTATGATATAAATAAGAGTATAGACAAAGCTGAAGCAATGTTTATGGAGGCAATAAGAGATGCACGTTAAGAAATGTATACACTTCATCCTTTACTATTTCATAGTCTTGCCATTACTCTATATCGTAAACTACATAGTTTTCGATCTTGAGGTGGAAGGAAGGGAAAATCTTAAGGGTATAAAAGGCGGGGTAGTTATTTGCAACCACATACATACTCTTGACTGTACGATGATAGGAATTGCTGCCTTTCCAAGAAGAGCAACACTGGTATCTCAAAAAGAAAACTTTGAAATACCTGTTGCAGGCTGGTTTGTAAAGCACTTAGGAAGTCTGTCTACAGGAAAGGGATACAGGGAAAAGAAGAGCTTTTACAAAAAAGCGATCAACACTTTGAAAAACGAAAAACTTGTTTGTATTTATCCTGAAGGAGAGCTTGAACCTTACTGCAAGTACATACGCGAATTCAAGAAAGGTGCCTTTTTGATAGCAGCAAAAACAAACAGCCCGATTATACCGATGCGCATCATGATGAGGCCTTGCACAGGATTAAGAAGGATATACAGGAGAAAACCTTTGTTTAGCATACACATAGAAAAGCCTATCTATCCCAAAGGAAACACTATGTATGAAAAATCACAATATCTGTATATTGAATCCTTAAAAGCCATGGACAAAATTGTTGAACAAAGCTATACCGCTGACAATCTCATAAGAGAAGAAAGACCCGTATGATTAAAAACTATGGAGGGAACATGCAATGAAATACAACGTGGTATTTGTGTTCTCGGATCAGCACAGGTTACAGGCAACAGGATATGCAGGAGATCCGAATGTAAACACACCAAACATGGACAGGCTAAGGGAAATAGGAACCGACTTCCTCTATGCAATATCAAACTGTCCTGTATGCAGCCCAAATAGGGCCAGCCTGATAACCGGACAGTATCCGCTAACCCATAGAGTGGTTTTTAACGATGTGACCTTGTCACCAGACGCTACAAGCATTGCTCATGCATTTAAAAATTCCGGCTATGATACTGCATATATTGGAAAATGGCATCTAAACGGAAAAGGAAGAAGCTCATATATTCCACCGGAAGAAAGACTGGGTTTTGATTTCTGGAGAGTACTGGAATGTACCCATAACTACAACAACTCCTTCTTTTACGGAGATGACGATGTGAGAAGGAAATGGGAAGGCTATGACGTTTTTGCCCAGACCAATTGTGCAATTGAGTATATAAAGGAACAGAGGAAAAAGGACAAACCTTTCTTCCTAATGCTGTCCTGGGGACCTCCCCACGACCCATATAATATAGCACCAAGTGAATACAGGAAAAGATTCAAGGACAAGGAACTTGATTTAAGACCAAATGTGCCTGTGTATACAAAACCTTATGTGTTAAGAAATCTTCCTGGATACTATGCTCATGTTGAGGCTATAGATGACGCTCTTGGCAAACTTATGGACGTTATTGATGACAACACCATTTTCGTATATACCTCCGACCATGGCGACATGCTTGGCTCGCAGGGACTTGGTAAGAAGCAAAAGCCTTATGATGAAAGCATACGCATACCTTTCCTTATGAAACTACCGGGTGAAAGCATAAAAAGCTTTGATGAGATGTTCAATACCCCGGATATTGCACCTACTTTGCTTGGTTTGTGCGGTATTGAGGTACCCAAAACCATGGAAGGCAGAGACTTGTCGGAAGTAATTAGAGGAAGGAAGAAAGTAGAGGAAACAGCCGCATTTATTATGAACATTGCCCCTTTTGGTGAGTATGCAAGATGTTTTGGAGGAAGGGAATGGAGGGGGCTTAGGACAAAACGCCATACCTATGTCATTTCAAAAGCAGGACCCTGGCTTTTGTTTGATAACAAAAAAGATCCATACCAGCTTAATAATTTGATTGAGAGCGAGGATTACAGACAAATCAGGGAAGAGCTGCATGAGGAACTTCTAAAAGTTATGGAGGAAAGAAACGATGATTTTCTGTTTGGAGATGAATATGCAGAAATGTGGGGATACAATCTTGATGATAACGGCACTGTGATCTATAACTGGTAAAAAAAATTTTTTAAACCCTATTGACATTTGATAGGGTTTTATTTATACTAATTTTAGTTAATCACTCAACTAACTAACCAGTATTCTAATGAGCCAGAAAGGAGGAACTTATGTTTATCGAATTTTCAGATGAAAAGCCAATCTTTATACAGATAGCGGAGTGGATTGAGGATGCAATTCTTGCAGGCAGATACGAGGAAGAACAACAGATACCTTCAATCACGGAATTTTCAGTGGCATGCAAGATAAATCCAGCTACTGCATTGAAAGGTATAAACCTGTTGGTGGATGATGGAATTTTATACAAGAAAAGGGGGCTAGGCATGTTTGTTGCAAATGGAGCGCATGAAAAATTAAGAACAAAGCGCAAAGAACTGTTTTACGAAAACTATGTCATCAGCCTTGTTAAAGAGGCAAAGAGAATCAATATTGATAAAAACGATATAATGAAAATGATAGAAAGAGGGTTTGAAAATGATTGAGATTAAGAGTTTAACCAAAGATTATAAAAATGTAAGAGCTCTTGACAATGTTACATTGACATTTGAAGAGAACAAAATATATGGACTTTTGGGAAGAAACGGAGTTGGCAAGTCCACACTGTTGAACATAATTACAGATAAAGTGTTTCCAAGCCAGGGAGAAGTATTGGTAGATGGGGAAAAAGTTTCAAACAACGACGAAGTTCTCGGAAAGATGTTCTTGATGAATGAAAAGAACTACTATCCAGAGAGCATGAAGGTGTATGAGATATTCAACTGGACGAATGAGTTCTATCCTGACTTTGACTTGGTCAGTGCTTTTGAACTGGCAGACAAATTCAAGCTTAATACAAAAAGCAAGGTTAAAGCCCTCTCCACTGGATACGCATCAATTTTCAAGGCAATAGTTGCTCTTTGCTCTAATACAAAATATATATTGCTTGACGAGCCGGTTTTGGGACTTGATGCAAACCACAGGGATTTACTTTACAAAGTCATACTGGACAGATACGCAAACAACCCAAAAACAATAATCATTTCCACCCATTTAATTGAAGAAGTGTCCAGTGTTATTGAAGAGATCGTTATTATCCACAATGGAAAAGTCCTTTTGCAGGATTCCTGCGAAAATGTTCTATCCTCCGGATACACCATAACAGGAAAAATCCAGGACGTAGATGAGTATATAGATGGGAAGGATGTAATCAGCACTGAAACCTTTGGAGGTCTCAAGAATGCGTATGTTAAAGGAAAACCGCAAAATGTACCGAGCAGCCTGGAAGTTTCTAAACTTGACCTGCAAAAACTCTTCATCCAACTAACAAACGATAAGGAGGGAATCTAAATGAGAAACAAAACGAAAGCCGTTTACAAATACAATATTACGACCAGTGCAAGACCCCTGGGCATTTATTATTTCATAGTACTTATGATTATCATATCCTTTGCAATTATCGCTCTTATTTCAAGCGGAAACACACATGTTTCAGGTATTGAGTTTGCAACAGTTATATTTTTGTTAGTCTTGGCACTGGCAGACTTTAGGGAGAATTTTGAAGCACTAAACCAATACGGTTTGAGCAGAAAGTCCATATATGTGGGAAAAGTGCTTGCCTTTGGTTCGCTTGCACTGGCTGCCGCTTTTATTGACAGACTTCTGGTAATTGCTGTGGAAAAAATAACTTCTCCAATGGAAAACTTTCTTTTTGGAAGCTTTTTCACCACAATGTATGAAACCAGCTTTGCCAAATTAAATTTTTGGTCCGAGAACCTGCTGGCACTCCTCCTGTCCTTCTCTGCATATCTTGCGCTATTGTCTTCCGGAACATTTATATCTGCAGTTTTCTACAGATCCAACCGTATCGGTAAAATTGCAATTGCTGCAGGAATACCCATATTTATCTTTGTAGCCGTACCGGTCATTGGAGCTTATATCTACACCTCCAAGTTGGCCAAAGTGTTTACGAAATTGTTGGAAATCTCGCTGTCGACTCCTGCAAGAGCTTCAGTTTCCTTTTTACTCGGTGCAATTATTTTCGGTGTAATAACCTATCCTATTGTTATGAGGACTACTTTGAAAGGAAAGTAACAGACATTCAAGCCGCGCATTGCGCGGCTTCTTCTTTTCATTGACAATATTCTGGAATTATCCTATTATTATTTGACCCGAAATATTTACATTGGAAGGTTTTATAATGAAACACGTTAATCTAAATTCAACTGATCTGGTAGTATCAGACGTATGTCTTGGAACTGGAAAATTTGGCAACAGCCTCGATGTAACTTCTAGCAAGCATCAACTTTCTCATTTCTTTTATTCTGGGTACAATTTTATTGATACCGCCCGGGTTTACGGAAACAGCGAAAGAGTAATCGGAGAGTGGCTTAAGGAGACCAATCTGCGTTCTTCCATTGTCATTGCTTCAAAGGGTGCACACCCGGATGTTGAATGGAATTCCAGAATGACGAGGGAAGATATACTATATGATATTGAGACTAGTCTGACCACTTTGGGGACCGATTACATAGATTTGTACTTTCTGCACAGGGATGACAGAAACGTGCCCGTTCGCGAAATTATTGACATGCTGGAAGATCTTTGCAACAGCGGAAAAGTACGCTACTATGGTTGTTCTAACTGGACACTGGATAGAATAATCGAGGCACAACAATATGCGAAAAAATCAGGCAGCAAGGGTTTTGTCTGCAACCAGGTTATGCTTTCTTTGACAAAAGCAAACAAGAATGTTTTTGATAAGATGGACATGATTCAGGCAGACAAGGATATGGTGGAATACCATGAGAACACCAACCTCACACTTATGTCGTATATGACTCTTGCAGGCGGATATTTTATAAAACTGATGGAAAAATCAGAAATACACGAAAACTACAAGATAATGTATGATAACGAAGAAAACCGCAAAACATTAATAGTAATGAAGGATTTATGCAAAAAATACGGCTACAGTCCACTGGAGCTTTTGCTACAGTATGTACTCGCAAGACCTTTCTGCTCAATACCTGTCATTTCTTTTTCAAGTATTGGACAAATGGATGAGGTTTTAAGGTTCAGTGAAAGCAGTTTTCAAAAGGAACACATCGATATGCTAGTAAAAATATTTTAGGATGAAATAATGAAGGGTTTTTATGGAGTTCAACATAGATGTATTTACAGACTACCTCGCAAAGTACGGAGTCATAACCATATTTATTGTCGTTTTTCTAGAGTACTTGAATCTGCCAGGGTTTCCTGCAGGTGTCATTATGCCCCTTTCAGGAATCTGGATCTATCAAGGAGGCATTAACTTTTTCTTTGCATATTCCGTATCCATACTGGCAGGTCTTTGCGGAAGCTGGGTTCTATACCTGATAGGTTTTTATGGTGGCTCGTTGGTTATAACGAAATATACAAACAGGTTCCCAAAACATAAAGAAAGGATAGAGAAGGTTATACATTCCATTGAAAGGAAAGGCTATTTGGGAGTTTTTATTGGAAAGCTGATTCCTGTTGCAAGGACCCTTGTTTCACTTCCTGCAGGCGCTCTAAGGCTCAACTTTTATAAATACACCATGGCTTCAGGTTTTGGTATTGCAATCTGGAACTTCGTTTTTATTGGCGCTGGGTATCTGTTTGGACAACCTGTTATTAATTTTCTTTCCTAGTGTAATATAGTCCCATGTGTGGTATAATCAAGAAAATAAAAAAGGGAGGGGTTTTATGTTAAATATTGCTCTAATTGGCACTTGGCATGTTCACTTTGATCAGTATGCAAGAGAAATCAAGGAAAATCCAAACTGCGAGATTTACGGCATCTGGGATCCGGATAAAAGCAAGGCCGAGGAAAAAGCAAAAGAGTATGGAACTTTCGCATTTGATAATCTTGATGATGCTTTGGAATCTGCTGATGTGGACGGTATCGTAATTTCCACCGCCACAAACATGCACACTGATATTATAATCAAGGCTGCCGAGAATAAGAAACATATTTTTACTGAAAAAGTCTTGTGCTTTACCGTCGGAGAGGCGAAAAGAATTAGGGAAAGCGTAAAAAGAAACAACATAAAATTCTGTATTTCCTATCCATGGCGCACACGCAGCGACTTTCTATGGATAAAAGAAGCTATGGATAATAAACTTATAGGGGATGTTACATATTTAAGGATAAGAAACTGCCATGATGGAGCTTCTACAGGATGGCTGCCTCCACATTTCTTTGACTTGGAAGAGTGCGGTGGCGGCGCAATGATGGACCTGGGTGCACATCCCATGTATCTCATCCGCTGGCTTTTGGGAAGACCAAAATCAATCACATCCACTTTTACAAAAGTAACAGGAAAAGAAGTGGAAGACAATGCAGTGTCAGTACTTGAGTATGAAGATGGCGCTATAGCTGTAAGCGAGACGGGATTCGTTTCATCCCACAATCCATTTTCATTTGAAGCCAGTGGTACAAAGGGAACAATATACGCAGGCGGTTACACGAACAATTGCGTATACAACATTGGAGAGGGCTGGGTAGAACCCGAACTTAAAGAGCCTCTGCCCATACCTAGTACTATGTGGATTGATGGTATTATAGACGACCTTGAGATTCCATTTGACATTGACAGTGCGTATGATCTGACCGAACTGATGGATTATGCATACAAGTCTTATGAAAGTGGTACCAAAGTTAATCTATATTAATGTACACAATGCATTAATTTGTAACTAATTTATTTTGTATTTACAAAGAGGAGGAATGTATTTATGATATGCAATAATTGCGGCACCGCCAACAATGAAGACGCTAAGTTCTGTAAGAACTGCGGAAACAACCTGGCACAGGGCGAAACTACACAACCAGAACAAACAACCCAACAAGCCCAACAAACTCAAACTCAAACTCAAACTCAGCTCGAACAGCATATCCAGTATGTAACCCCAGAAAAAATGCCACGGGTGGAAAATTATCTGGTCTTCTCGATTCTCGTTACACTACTTTGCTGTCTGCCTTTAGGTATTGCAGCAATTATCAAGTCCAGCCAGGTGGATAAGGAACTTGCCATAGGTAACTACGAGGGAGCTTTGGCAGCATCCAAACAGGCAAAGACTTTCAACTTGATAGGAGTAATATCCGGAGGAGTGTTTGTACTTATATGGGTAGTTGTTACTTTTATATTGCCTTTATTACTGGCTTTTGGCCTCTAATTTCATATTTGTTTTTTGTATATTAAAACTAGCGGGTTTTACACCTTCTAGTTTTTAACTATTCATAATTGACTTTTTCTGTTATAACCTCTACAATCAAGGATACATGTATATATATTTTTCAGGAGGACAAGACATGGTATGTAAAGCTTGTGGCCATATCAATCAAGACAATATGGCGAAATTTTGTTCAGCATGCGGAAACGAACTTCAGCAAGAATCACAAAACACCGTTTATCAGGAAAGTGTATATTACCAGCCACCACCACAAAGAGTGCCAAACTATCTGATTTTTTCAATACTTACAACAGTATTTTGCTGTCTGCCCATAGGTATTGCAGCAATTATCAAATCAAGCCAGGTGGATAAGAAAGTAGCTATAGGTGAATACGATGAAGCAATAAAGATGTCCCAACAGGCAAAAACCTTGAGCATACTGTCCGTCATTCTTGGTGTAGTATTTGTCATTTTCTATATAATTATTATTGCAATAACAAGTACGGCATTAAGGTAAGCGAGAGTGATTTCCATAAAGAAAAGAACTGTCATAATACTTTTGACCTCCGCAGCAACAGCGTTCTTGGTTCTTCTATATTTCTTTGAACCTGTAAAAGGGGGAATATTTCCACCCTGTCCTTTCAATTACCTTACCGGTCTGTACTGCCCCGGATGCGGTTCATTGAGAGGACTCCACTCATTACTACATGGAAATTTCCTGAAAGCCATGGATCACAACATTCTGATGGTGCTCTCTTTGCCATTGGTCTTTTATCTATATCTGATGGAGCTTGATCTGTATATAAATGGAATGCCGCTTATAAAAAAGCGGCATTTTGGTAAAACCTTTTACACAATCATCATAACAGTAATTGTAGCTTATTGGATATTGAGAAATATAAACGCTTACCCATTCATCATATTGGCACCGTGACAGGTACTTTTTTATGCACTTTGGGATTTTGATAATCTTCTATACAGACCATCCTGCTGCATGAGTTCTTCATGGGTTCCTCTCTGAACAATTCTACCTTCTTCAAGAACAAGTATCAAATCCGCATTCTGAATTGTGGACAGTCTGTGCGCAATTGCAATTATTGTTCTCTTTCCTGCCAGTGAGGCAATTGCCTTCTGAATTTCTCTTTCCGTTTCCACATCTACAGAGGCGGTTGCTTCGTCAAGAATAATGATGGGTGAGTTTCTAAGAATTGCTCTTGCAATGGCCACTCTCTGCTTCTGACCTCCGCTCAGTCTAAGACCCCTTTCCCCAACCTGTGTCTGGTATCCATCTGGCATCTCCATAATGCTGTTATGTATCCTTGCCGCTTTCGCCGCATTTATAATCTCATCCATGGTAGCATCAGGTTTCGCATAAGCAATATTCTCCGCCACAGTTCCATTGAACAGGAAAGTATCCTGCAATACCGGTGCTATATTATACCTCAGACTGTTTAGAGTTACATCCTTGACATCAACACCGTCAATCAGTACTCGACCTTCAGTTGGATCGTAGAATCTTGAAATGAGCTGCGTCAATGTTGTCTTTCCAACTCCTGTAGGACCCACCAAGGCAATCATCTGTCCAGGCTTGGCGTCAAAGAATATGTCTCTCAAAACCATTCCGCCTGTCTGGTACTTGAAGGATACATCCTCAAAAGTAATTCTGCCTTTTACATCCTTAAGCACAACTGCATTTTTGGCTTCCTTGATTTCTGAAGGGGTATCCAGAACAGCCATTACTCTTTCAGCACCTGCATACGCCTGCTGCATTTCCTCTAGCACTCTGGCAAGTGATGATATGGGTGCGTAGAACAGAGACAAATAGAGCAGAAACGCAATTATGTCCGAAACGGACAATCCCCATGCATGAGCGAACATTCCGCCTATACCTACAACAATTATGGTTCCTGTTGATGACAGGAACTCAACTGATGGATGGAATATTCCGCTTAAGTTAAGAGCGTGAAGGTTTGCTTTAGTGTATTCCTTTGCTTTCTGTCTTACCTGGCTGGACTCATATTCCTGTTGGCAGAATGCTTGTATTTCGTGTATTCCTGAAAAGTTGTCCTGCAACTTCGCATTAATTTCAGCCTGGTATTTCTGTGCTGCCCTAAAATTCGGTCTTACCTTCTTTGCATACAACCAACCTGCAATCAGTATAAAAGGAATTGGAATAAAGGTTAAGAGCGCAAGTCTGTAATTTATCGCAAGCAGCATTACCATTACGCCAATTACGGTCACTGCATTTGTTAGCATTTCAGGTATGATATGAGCGTATAATAGCTCAAAGGTCACAGTATCATTAATAACCCGGCTCATCAGGTCTCCTGTCTGCTTATCGTGGAAAAAACTCATGGACAGCCCCTGTATATGGTCATATATTCTAACCCTTATATCCTCCACCAGCTGCCAGGCAGCCTTGTGCGCCAAAAAGTTTGCCAGGTATCTGAACAAGACTCTGAGCAGATACAAAGCAATCAGTATAAATGTTAGTTTTAGAATCACATCAAAATAGTCCTTGCTTTCCCCGCTTTCAACTATGCCTGTCATCCTTGTAAGTATCTTTGGAGCGGCAAGGTTGATGATGGTCAGCGAAAAGGTAGAAAAAATGGCAATAAAATAAAGGCCTTTGTATCGTATAGCTTCTTTTCCTAGTCTCCAGAGAAGTTTCATCCTTAGCCTCCTAAAATTCTGTGTTCAGTATATTTTATCAAAGTATTATGAAAAAATCATCACAGAATAAGAAACCCGGCCTCTGGCCGGGCTTTTAACTACACCTTTTTATACCAGTCCGCATATTTTGATGAGCAGGGCAGAGTTGCTTTTCCGTTTTCATCAGGAAAAGGCGACAGATCGTCATTTCTGCACTTATCCCTCTCTGCCTTGTTCCTAAAATCCGGTATTTTATACTCCGCTCCTCTTTCAAGCGAGCTTCTCCATGCCAGAATTCCCACTGCAGACATGGAAACAGCCTTGTACACATCAAAGTATGGTTTGGTGCCTTCCTTGATATTATTCAGAAAATGATAGATCACCCAGAAGTCTCCTCCACCGTGACCTGCCTTTTCAGCAAGCTCCTTGTGGGAAGGCCATTCAGGCTGATATGTCCTTTCTGTCTCCTCTCCCTCTGGTGTGTTCCAGGGGTTGTACGCAAGCCTTACAAGATTTTGATTGCCCCTTATGGATTCTGCACCACCCTTTTCACAGGCAAGTCGATACCAGTTGCCATGCGGGCCAAAGCTAGCACTGCCGGTCACCCTGAACAAAGCACCATTATCCATTTCAACCAGCATAATGGAAACCATGTCACTTACCTTTCTTATACCTGTCTTTACAAGCATTTCATCAAAAAGCTCCGAGTGAACACTTTTTGCATTGACATAAACAGGCATGGTATCCGTTATCATCATCAAAGGAGCAAGGGAATGGGTAAGATAATATGTGCGCGGCAGCCATGCCCTCCAATGCAGTGAATTTGGGGTCAGGTATTTTGCCTCATTTATGTTCATGGGATGAACATATTCGCCTTCAGCATAAATGACTTTGCCCAGCGTGCCGCCTTTGTAGATTCTTTCAAGCTCCTGGTTGCACAGCATGTATGGATAGTTTTCTGCAAGAGCATAAATTGCACTTGAACGCTCCTGTGCTTCAACAAGCTCCACGCACTCCTTCAAAGTGCCTGCAGCAGTAGTTTCACTAAGTACATGGATTCCCTTGTCCAATGCCCTTACTGCATAGGGTGCATGTTCATGGAAGTAGTTGCACAAGATAACAGCATCCATTTCAAATTCAAAAAAATCATCCACATCAGTGAAAAACCGGGTGTCTTCCTCACACCACTGCTTTACATGTTCCAGCATCTGTTCGTTCTTGTCGCATACTGCACAGCAATACGCATCATCCTTGAAATGCTTAAGAAGACTGATGAAAGATTGTCCTCTCCAAGCACCAAAAACTCCTATCTTTATCCTCCTATCCATATGTAGCCTCCTCGCTTTTTTTT
>DUPL01000028.1 GCA_012838385.1 Clostridiaceae bacterium | reverse complement strand
TCAAAAGCATGTTGCACGCTTTTTTAAACTTTATATCCCTCAGGATTTTTATGAACGTGGTGCCTGTATTCTTTTTTATCAGTTTCCCCATATAATCAGGGGAATACTTGAACTTGTCTGAAAGGTCGTTCAGGTTCACAGTTTTATAATTATCCTGAATATACCTTAGAATGTGAAGAATTTCCGGATCTTCGGTAGTGAGGGAGCTTGAAACAACCATGCATTCCTGTCTTCTAAGCATTAAGCAAAAGGCTGTCCTTAATAGATTCTCCATGGCAGGCTTGTAATACTTTTCTTTTTTGCTGCCTTCCCAAATCAGGAACTTGATAATACTGTGCAGTGATTCATAATCTTCCGAGACAAACAGTATGTGACTGTTTGTTGTATTTGAGTACAGTATCCTGTTAAAAAACAGCGACAAAGCCGTATCATCGATAAAAATGCCTTCAAATATTTCCCTGAACGTGCTCCTTCGAATGATAATATTAAAAACAATGCTGTCGTCATCAAATACGCCCATCGTATGGTTTACATCGGGTGCAATTATACAAATATCCCCCTTGTTCATGACAATCTTGTTGCCATCAATAGTATTTTCACATTGACCTGAATATACATAAACCATCTCAAAAAAGGCATGCTTGTGCAAGAAAAGAGGCGTGTATCTGTTATGTATGCTTATCTCCACATTCTTTCTAATGTCCTCTACAAAATACTCGGTAAAGTAACTTGCAGAAGTCTGCCTGATTTCAGGAAGCCACAGCCCCTTTTCCTGCATCATTTCCCTATCCAGCATTTCGAGATATTCACCAAGTTTTTCCGGACTCTCTTTCTTTATTCTATAATACTCCTTGTAGAACAGTTCTTCCTCATTCAATTCTTTTACACTTTCGAAAAACTCATCCATTCCATACATGTCGTCACCTCTTGAAATTTACTCAAGACCGGAATCCTGAATTGGCCCATGCAAATGCTCAGGCGTTTTTGTATAATACACAACCAACCTGGGTGTCCCAGTATCCCAAATCTCATTGTTGTAATACGTTCTCACATAGTCTACAGTACCAGGCTTATACCATATACCGACATTATTAGTATTGTCGTTATATATCTCATACAAATACTCGCCATCCGGCATTTCTTCATCCAGTTCCAGAAGAACTTCCACACCATCCGCCCAATCTGCCACTTCCTTAGTGGCAATAGGATCTTTCATTAACGTTGCATCAAAGGAACCTTGCCAAGCGTAAAGAGAAATTGTTGCCGCATGACCCTGCTTTTGAGTCCAAGTAGGCATGCAAACCCCAACTTTGTCAAAGGTTGTGGTGGCAAAAAACTGAATGCAAAGACTTCCATTCACCCTGTGTGCCTGTTGGCCGTCCCAGCCTCCTTCGTAAAAATCCGCTTTTATGCCATTGGTTTCGTCCACTTCTCCTGCATATTTACCTGTTCCAGGTTCAACTGTAGGCATCGGAGTTGGCTTTGGGGTTGGCTCCTGTGTTGGTGTGGGTGTACTGGTGGGATCTGGAGTATGTGTCGCCTCAGGCGTCGGCGTTGATTCTTGACCTGCATTCTTGTCGGCGCATCCTGAAAACACAAACAATGAAATTAAAAGCACAAGAATAATTGCTTTCTTCATATTATCCCTCCCAAATTACTTCTTTCTTTTCTTTACAACCAAAATACCTGACAGTACCGCAAGACCTACAAAAAGAACAGCACCAACAATGGTAATTACTTTTCCTAAAGAAAAAGTAGATTCCTTGTATAGCTCGTAACTAGCATACTGGTACTTGAACCTGCCGCCTGGAGCCACATCACCGTTTACATAAAAGTCCATAATATCACCTTCGTTCTGCATATTGTCGGACCATTTGAAATTAATTACAAACTTTTCACCCACAATACCCAGCAGGGATTTTGGTACTTTTATCTGAAGTCTGTTGTCTTTAACAGCGTAATCCACATCACCGACTTTCTCCCAATTCCATCCACCAGTAGATTTCTCCAGTACTGCTTTTTCTCCTGGATTTACCCTGTTTACTACGTACTCGAAAGTTTCCCAGTCAGGTCCATTCTGCCCTTCTACATCTATAAACAGTCTCATCCAGGCAGGATCCGTATGTGGAGTAAGATTCTCCTTGGTCTCAACCATGAAATACACATTATCCTTGTCGAATGTTACTTTTGCCCCTGTAATATCGTTTCTTCCAGTTGTGTTTTTATAGTTGTATCCAACGTAACCAGGGCTGTTTCTGTGGAATGTATTACCGCCATATGCTGCAAAATATGGTTTTACATCCTCCCACATGTCCTGGTCGGAATATATGTCAATAGTTTTGCCTGCTGATGCACTCTCAGGTTTTTCCACACCCTTGTATTTTCTAATAAACGATACAAGCTGATAATAGTAGTGGTCTTTAAGATCCCCTTTGGAAGGCTCAATATCTCTTGAATAGGCGTCATTGAACTGATCGGGAAATGCATTTTGAACACCGCACCATTCCCTGTATCTTCCCGCTCTCCATTCATTCCAGCCTGTAATGAATATGAATTCCGGATCCACTTCAAGAGCGTAATTAAACTGCTCTTCAAAGTTCGCTCCATAAAGAATGGCATTTTCTCTGGTATCATAATCCTTCTTTGCATTTATCCAGTGTCTTCCGAATACCCTTTCACCGTTCATGGCAGTCAGCCCGCGCTTGTCATTGTGGTTTTGTGCCACGCTGACTGTTATCTGCTCCGGATTGCCGTTTTCATCCTTGTATACCTGCTGAGGATAAACAGAACACCATCCCCATTGATTTGGCCGTGTCTGACCTACTGTGTATGATGGCTGCGCCGGTCTGTATGTAAAGAAATCTAGAATCTCAGCTTCAAGCGCATCATTTGGATTCAGTTTGTCAGGGTATGCCATCATCAGAGGTTTTCCTTTCCAGTAAAACCACAGCTCCTTGTACTTTCCTGGTTTGTATATCTCTTTATACAATTCCTTCAACTGGATTACGGTGCTCGACCAGTCTGCTTCAAAAAAATTCATTAGAAAAGATATCTGGGGAGTGTTCACACCATCAGCTCTTGCCTGTGCAAATGTTTCCAGCAGCACTTTAACACCATCGATGAAAGTAGCTACATTGTTGCTGTTGTCAAATATTATTACATCTACTCCTGCGTCGGCAAGAAGCTCTGCCTGTTTTCTATACACCCAAGGATCCTTTCCATTGTAGTATCCATATATAGGCTCGTTCCAGAAGTATGAATCGTTTGGTCCACCCCACTGCTTTGCATTGTAGTCATGTATGATGTCGGGATGTTCCTTTAATATCTCCGTTACATTTCTTGGCACTGTGCCCGAAAAAGAAGCATGCCATGTCCAGAAAAACATGCCTACATATTTTCCTTCTCTTACATCTCCCACTTCACCATAACCAGACACTGTCCTGCCCAGCCCGTCAGTAGCTACAAATGTGTCCGGCCTCACTATATTTACATTTTCAGATTCCTCAGCCTTTGACAGTTTTGCAAACGGTACTGTTGGTGTATGTATGTAATTTATCCTAGACCTTAAGGCTCCTGCCATATCAAAACCGTTAAAATAAAGGGCTATATTCTCTTTATCTAACGAGACTTTGCCCAGCTGCACATTGCCGTCAAAACCACTCAATACTGCCAGGTATTCCCCTTTCTTAACAACATTGTCAAATGAGAAACTTGCCCATTCATTTCGTGCAAATCGTGTTGCCTCTAATGTCACAAGAGAATGGCCTGACACCGTCAGCTTATATGTTCCTTTCCATTCATAGAGGTCGAATTGCATTACACTCCTTTGGATAAAAGCATTTGTAACATAAAATTCCAAGCCGTCAAACTCGGTTGTAGCATGGAATCTTACCCCCAGTGCGTCTCCCTTGTCCATGGCCATACCAAATGAATTATCTGTCTCATTGTACATGGCAACTGCGGAGCGCTGTCCTTCAATCAGTCCACCGTGCATGTCTTCTCCTTCCTTTCCCAAGGTGACCGTAAGTAAAACAATTAACAAAAGACTTGTGCAAAGCATCAAATATTTTCTCATTTTCGCTCCCTTCCCCAGAATCATTGATAATATTATAATAATATTAACAGTATTTTTCCATATATTCTTGTAAATTTCCGTTTAATATTATTGACTTTTTCCGTTGTTGTTCACAGTAAAAAAGGCACCAGGATTAGAATATTTGCTATAGCAGTAATATTGCGTATAATTATTAATAAAATGTACCGAGTAAAGGTTGACTTTACGTACCAATGGAATATAATTAACTTAACAAAAAAATCTTCGGAGGTGTACATAATGAGAAGGATTTTTGCCTTTGTGTTAGCATTCATGTTAATGTTGTGCTTGTTTTCTTTTGGTGTATCGGCAAACGAAGATCTGGTAATCGATATATCAAAAGTTGAAGGCAAGGCAGGGTTTAACCAAAATTCACCCTTGGGGCTGTGGCCGGCTGCAGGCTACGATGACAAGCATGTTATTGCCATGTGTAACTTTGGGGCTTATGCAAGTCTAGGAGAGATAGATCTGAGCAAATACGAAGCCATTGTGGTTACATATGCAAGAGGCCAAGATGTGGATTATGCCAGCTATAATACAGCGTTTGGCTTTACAAACAAAGGAGCCATGCAAACGGCAGGAGGCGAGAAAGTAAGCGACGAGGATGCAGGTGTAATTACCAAGTATGTATTTGAAGGCAGTGTGTCCGGAGGTTGGCAGGGAAGAGTTGATGTTACTCTGGAGCTTAATTCAGATTACAATGGAGAGGTATTTGTAGCAAACTATCTGGATCCAGCATTTCCACACGGTTTTGTTATCACCGATATCAGATTTGTTGCAAAGCAAAATCCAGAAACATCCGACATGGGTATGATTCCTCTGGTTGTACTTACATTGACTGGTTTTGTACCCTTAAAGAGAAGAAGAGTAAAATAACAATTTGTCCTCAAAGAGACTGCACATTGTGAATAGACAATGTGCAGCTTTTTTATTATGAGAAAGTTTATCTCGTCTTGTTCGCATAAAAATTGTGTGATATAATTTTTTTGAAATCACTTTAAAGGGGAACAACATGAGCCAGAAAAGAATATACAGGAAAAGAAACGACAGAAAGCTTGCGGGGGTATGTTCAGGTATAGCTGACTACTTGAATTTGGATCCTACAATCGTAAGACTTCTTTGGGCAGTTCTAACACTGGCGTATGGAACCGGAATTCTAATCTATATTATTTGTGCCCTGGTTATTCCTGAGGAGGAATAAATAC
>DUPL01000027.1 GCA_012838385.1 Clostridiaceae bacterium | reverse complement strand
CGGACGTTGACTTTAAGTCAGCGTCCGTTTTGATTTACTCTCTAACCTGTCCGTTCCCATTTATCAGGTATTTCACCGTGGTTAGTTCATAAAGGCCCATTGGACCTCTTGCATGAAGCTTTTGATTACTTATGCCTATCTCGGCACCCAAACCAAACTCAAAACCGTCTGTAAATCTTGTAGAGCAGTTTACATAGACGCTGGATGCATCCACTTCACTCTGGAATTTGCGTGCCTTGTCATAGGATGTTGTAATGATTGACTCAGAATGCATGGTACCATGACTGTTGATATGCTCAATAGCCTCTTCTATACCAGCTACTGTCTTAATAGACAGTACAAGGTCATTATACTCTGTATCCCAATCGCTGTCATCAGCGTCTTTTACTCCTTCCATATTGCCAAGTATTTCTTTGGATATACTGCATACTCTTACTTCAACATTCTTTTCCATAAGTTCTTTTACAACCACAGGCAGGAACTTGTCTGCAACGGTTTTTGAAACAAGCAGTGTCTCAATCGCATTGCAAACCGATGGTCTTTGTATCTTGGCATTCATCGTGACGTTCAAAGCCATATCCAAATCAGCGTTGCAATCCACATAAAGATGGCATATGCCCTCACCTGTCTGGATTACTGGTACTGTGGAGTTCATAACAACATTGTTAATCAGACCTTTTCCACCTCTTGGTATAAGGACATCAACATATTTATTCAACTTCATTAGAGCATTAACTATTGCCCTGTCCGTATTATCTATCAGGTTTACACAATCTTCAGGAAGACCGGCATCCTTTAATGCTTCCCTAAAAAGCTTTGCAATGGCAATGTTTGAGTTGACAGCCTCACTGCCACCCCTCAAAATACATGCGTTGCCAGACTTGACACACAAACCTGCAGCATCTGCAGTTACATTTGGCCTCGACTCAAAAATTATTCCAATAACGCCTAGAGGCACTCTCTTTTTGAGTATTTCAAGTCCGTTCGGCCTGACAGTGCCATGGATCACTTCTCCAATTGGATCCGGCAGATTGGCAAGCTGAATAAGTCCTGTAGCCATATCATCAATTCTCTTGTCGGTAAGTCTCAACCTGTCTACCATGGCTGATGATATGCCGTTGTTAATTGCATATTCAATATCCTTTTCATTTTCCTTTATAAGATAATCCCTGTTCTCTTTAATCTTTTCTGCAGCCAGCTCCAATGCCCTGTTCTTCTTTACGGTATCGGTCACTGCAAGAACACGGGATGCGCTTTTTGCGCGTCTACCATAATCCTTAACATACTCCTGAACATTCATTATCGCAAACCTCCTTCCTAACAAACAAAGTACCTAAATCCTCACCCTCCAATAACCTGTAGATTATCTCGGGGTTGTTTCCATTTGCAATTATTGCATTAATTCCGCTTTCAGCTGCAAGTCTGCATGCATGTACCTTTGTTAGCATGCCTCCTGTTCCGTGCTCGCCGGCACCTCCTGCAGCCTCTTCAATTTTCTCAGAAAGATCCGTGATGTTATGATAAAGAATCGCATCCGGGTTCTCGTGCGGATTCTTGTTGTAATATCCATCTATATCCGTAAGGATAATAAGAAGATCAGCTTTTATAAGTTTGGCAACCAAATAAGATAAATTGTCATTGTCGCCAAACTTAATTTCGTCAATGGCAACGGTGTCATTCTCATTTACAATAGGCAGAATCTTCATTTTCGCCAATTGTTCAAATGTATTTATAGCATTTGCTTTCATACATGATCTATCAATAACATCCTTTGTCAGCAGAATCTGAGCAACAGCATGCCCATACTCAGAAAATATCTGACTGTACACCTGCATAAGGCTGGATTGACCTACTGCAGCAACTGCCTGCTTTTCTGCAATGGTTTTTGGTCTTTCCTTCAACTTCAACTTGCTTACACCAATACCTATTGCACCGGAAGACACCAGAACAACTTCCTTGTCCTGGTTCATAAGATCTGCAATAACTCTTGCAAGTATGCCAATTCTCCTGAAATTAATCCTGCCGTTTGAATGTACTAAAGAAGATGTCCCAATTTTTATTACAATTCTGGATGCATGTTTTAAACTATTCCTTGCTTCCCTGCAATCAATATTCATACCCCACACCACCTATAAAAAGGCGGAGGGACACAAGTTCCCTCCGTCAATAATCAGTAAAAGACTAGTCAAGCACTTTGTAAATTGCGACAGCACATGCAACAGTAGCACCAACCATTGGGTTGTTGCCCATTCCAATCAAGCCCATCATTTCAACGTGAGCTGGAACTGAGGATGAGCCTGCAAACTGAGCATCACCATGCATTCTACCCATCGAGTCAGTCAGACCATAGGATGCAGGACCTGCCGCCATGTTGTCAGGATGCAATGTTCTTCCAGTACCGCCTCCTGATGCAACGGAGAAATATCTTTTTCCGTGTTCAGTTGACCATTTCTTGTATGCGCCTGCAACAAGGTGCTGGAATCTTGTTGGGTTGGTTGAGTTACCCGTGATGGATACGTCAACGCCCTCATGTTTCATAATGGCAACACCTTCATCAACGTCATTGGCGCCATATACTTTAACATTGGCTCTCTCACCATTTGAAAAACTTCTTGTCTCCAAAACCTTAAGTTCACGGGTTTTGAAGTCATAATCAGTCTTTACATAGGTAAAGCCGTTGATTCTTGAGATAATGTAAGCTGCATCCTTTCCAAGGCCGTTAAGGATGACCCTGAGAGGCTTTGTTCTAACCTGGTTTGCCGTTCTTGCAATACCAATAGCACCTTCCGCAGCTGCAAAAGACTCATGACCTGCCAGGAAGCAGAAGCACTCGGTTTCTTCTCTCAGAAGCATTGCTCCAAGATTACCGTGTCCTAGACCAACTTCTCTTGAATCCGCAACAGACCCTGGTATGCAGAATGCCTGCAAGCCTAATCCTATAGCCTCAGCTGCTTCAGCAGCTGTATTAACACCCTTTTTGAATGCAATTGCGCAACCCAATGTGTATGCCCATACAGCGTTTTCAAAAGCTATAGGTTGTACACCTTTTACAATCTTATCAACATCCACACCTTTGGAAAGGCAAAGCTCTCTTGCTTCCTCCAAGGAATTGAAACCATATTCCTTAACAACTTTGTTAATAGTATCTATTCTTCTATCGTAACCTTCAAATCTAACCATTTCATGCACCCCCATTATTCCTTCCTAGGATCTATAAATTTGACGCTGTCATCGTATCTGCCATATGTACCGATATTCTTTTCATATGCCTCTTTTGGATCAACACCGTTTCTGATAGCTTCCATCATTTTTCCGAGGTGCACAAACTTGTAACCAATTACTTCATCGTTTTCGTCCAGACCAAGTTCAAGCACATAGCCCTCAGCCATTTCTAAATAGCGAACACCTTTTTCTTTAGTTCCATACATGGTACCTATCTGGGAACGAAGCCCTTTACCCAGATCTTCAAGACCTGCGCCTATTGGCAACCCATCGTCTGAGAATGCGGATTGGGTTCTTCCGTAAACAAGCTGTAGGAAGATTTCCCTCATTGCCACGTTGATGGCATCGCATACAAGGTCTGTATTCAGCGCTTCAAGAATAGTCTTGCCACCAAGTATTTCAGCAGCCATTGCAGCTGAGTGTGTCATGCCGGAACAGCCAATTGTTTCAACCAAGGCTTCTTCAATGATTCCATTCTTGACATTCAAAGTCAACTTGCATGATCCCTGTTGTGGTGCACACCAGCCGACACCGTGTGACAAACCGGAAATATCTTTGATTTCTTTTGCTTTTGTCCAATTACCTTCTTGAGGAATTGGTGCAGGTCCGTGATTAGGCCCTTGCTTTATACACTTCATGTTGATAACTTCGTGTGAATAATTCATAAGAACTAAAGCTCCTTTCAATTTGTATCCTGTTAATTATATATATTCTAATGTTAAAATTCAATATGGCTATCATCCGTTTTACAGTTTGTTAATATCAAGTAGCATAACATAAGCGTCTTCGCCGTCTTTGTAATATCCTTTTCTTGTAGATATGGTTTCAAAACCAAACTTTTTGTAGAGGTTTATGGCCACATTGTTCCCTACCCTCACCTCAAGATAAGCACGCTGTATCTTTCTGTCAATCCACATATCGATAAAGTATCTCATCATCATCTTGCCTATCCCAAGCTTTCTATATGGTGGGGCAACACAAATATTTACTATCTCTGCATCTTCAAAAAGCATTCTGCATCCTGCATAACCTGCTATTTTGTTATCCTTGTCAATCACACAGATATAGTGGGAGAGTTTGGATTTCAATTCCGACTGAAAAAATTGCAATGACCAGCTGTCAATTCCAAAAGACTCTTTTTCAATAGCCATTACATTCTTAAGATGCTTTTTCTGCATAGGAACTATTTGCATGCTTTTCCAGCCTTCTCTTCCTTCATTCTCTCAGCCTGTGACTTTCTCATGTAATAAACCTCTATATCGCTGTCAACCTGACCGCTTTCATACTTTTCTCTTGCAATATCAGCGATGAAAGAAGGCTTGCCAAGAAGCAAAGGATACGCATTCTCTTTATACTTCTCACCCAATTTGAGTTTAAGGGTCTCTCTGTGCACCAAAACTCCATCGCCTGTAAACATTACCTCTTCATCAAAGTCCTCAAGCAAGGAAAAAAGCCACTCCACCTTATCAACCTTGTAGTCATAGATCCTTTCGTTTCCCCTGTATAAGGAAAAGAAAACAAAATCATTTCTTGCATCAATTATCGGACAAATCAAACCCTTGTAATTGGCAGCACTTCTTGCCAGATAATCAAGAGTATTCACACCAATAACCGGTTTGTCCAAAGTATATGCAAAAGCTTTTGCAGTGGATACCCCAATTCTAAGCCCGGTAAAAGAACCAGGACCGTTTACGACCGCAAACAAATCCACATCGTCAATTACCTTGTTAGACGCAGTAAGAACGTTGTCGACTGCAGGCATGAGCTTTACTGAATGTGTTTTCTTGTTGTTAATGGTCTCTTCAGCCAATATTATGTTATCCTCGTTCAAAGATACCCCCATCTGGCTGCAGGATGTATCAATTGTCAGTATAAGCAAGTTAATTCTTTCCCTTCGTACGTTTTTATGGTGATTCTCCTTGTATTCTCGGACACGCCATCCAGTCTCTCTATGTCAATCTTCACAAGTCTTTCCTCATATTCAAGCTCGGGTATGTTTTTTGCCCATTCAATCACAATTATACCGTCACCCTGATTGTATTCTTCATACCCTATTTCCACAAGTTCATCGTATGAGGAAATCCTATATACGTCGAAATGATATAACGGTACATCGCCTGTAGTGTATATGTTTAAGATTGCAAAAGTAGGGCTAGTAACAGGTTCGGTTATACCAAGGGCTCTTGCAAGCCCTTGGGTGAACAATGTCTTGCCGGCACCAAGATTTCCGTCCAGCGTTACAACCTCCCCTTTTGCAAGCATTTTGCCCAGTTTAAAGGCAATTTCAAACGTTTCTTCTGATGAATTCGTTATTAACGAAAAACTAGGCACTAAACACCACTTCTCCGTTGATTATTGTTGTTGTTACCCTGGTCATGAAGTCCAAGGGATCACCTGAAAGAATAATTATGTCAGCGTCTTTACCTACCTCAAGACTTCCTACCCTATCGTCTATACCGTTAACCTTCGCTGCATTGATGGTGATTGCTTTTAGAGCAACTTCTCTGCTTAAACCCGCCTTGTGTGCCACCATTGCACAGAATGAAAGATACTTGATTGGCGTTACGGGGTGATCCGTCATAATTGCCACATCCAGCCCTTTTTCACAAAGTATTTTTGCATTCTCATCAATCATATTGCGCAGTTCAGGTTTTGACCTGTCAGAAACAATTGGACCGCATATTACTGGCATTTCATTTCTCTTAAGCAGGTCAGCAACAAGATATCCTTCAGTACAATGATCCACAGTAATATTCAGATTAAACTCATTCTTAATCCTGATGGCAGTAGCAATGTCATCTGCTCTGTGAGCATGAATCTTAAGTATGAGTTCGCCCTTTAAAACAGGAACCAATGCCTCAAGTTTCATGTCAAACGAAGGCAAATCATTCTTCTCAGGATCCTTTTCATGCTTTTCTTTTTTCTCGAGATACTCTTTTGCTTCAATTAGTACCTGTCTCATAAGAGAAGCAGTAGCCATTCTTGTTGTAGGCATTTTGTGGCTTGCATTGTATACGGTTTTGGGGTTCTCGCCCAAAGCAGCCTTCATGGCAACAGGAGCCTTCAAGATCATGTCGTCAACACAGGAACCATGAGTTTTTAATGCAGCAAACTGTCCTCCGAAAACATTCGCACTGCCAGGACCTGTAACCACTGTAGTTACTCCTGCCATACATGCCTCATTAAAATATCTGTCATTGTGATATATTCCGTCAATGGCTCTCAACTGTGGTGTAACCGGCTCGGTACACTCGTTACCATCGCTTCCTTCAAAATTCAAAGAATCATTAAACATGCCTACATGGCAATGAGGATCTATAAAACCAGGCATGACAATATTACCTTGAGCATTAATCACCTTGCCGTCAAATTCCCCTTTGTAACTATCCCCTATTTCAACTATTTTGCCGTTCTCACAAACAATATACCCATTTTCGTATTCTTTTCCAGTTATGGTAAGAACTTTTCCGTTATGGATAAGCAGTTTACTCATGTTCATTCTCCTCGCTTAATTCAAGTAATTCTGTATGTATAACATCAGGTTATTCTAGCATATTGACAAAAGTTTGTCCACTTTATGAAAACCATTTTTCCTTTAATCACCAATAGCCCAGCTAATAAAACGATTAATACCAGCAGACTTCTGAAGCAGGCTGATTATCTTGCCAACGAAGATTGCAGCTAAAATGGTCCCAACGCCCACATGTATTATTCTACTGAATATTACAAAAGAACTTGCAGTTGCAATTGTAGTCAGTATTACATCCAAAGTAATCTTTATCTTACCGTACTCCTTTTTATACTTGTTTGAAATTACTGCAACGGCTGCATCCTGGGGAAGCATAATAAAATCCGTACTCAACATTACGAATACTCCAAAAGCAAGAATAACGAAGCCCAACACAGATGTAATAAGCAATCTTAAAAAGCAAAATAACATAACAGGAAGAACCATTCATGTAGCAGATAAAGGACTTAACTGTGCCAACAACATAGCGTATGCAAAAAAGAATGGTGATGGTTACATATTT
>DUPL01000026.1 GCA_012838385.1 Clostridiaceae bacterium | reverse complement strand
GGAGCCATGGTGGTATGCATAACCACCGACGAAAAAAACCTTTACGGATACGAAGAAGGTATTATGATAAAGGGCGCTACTTACGATTTCACAAAGATAAATAATCCTCAGAGAGATGAAGACTGGTGGTATCCAAAAAACTACAACCAAAGAGGCAGACAATGGGAAAGAAAAGCCCATGTAGACTTTTTTGAATCGGATGGAACTTTGGTACTGTCCCAGGATTGTGGCATTCGAACCGCCGGCGGAACTTCAAGAAATGCATTCATAAAATCATTGAAACTTATTGCGAGACGAGAGTATACCGAGCATACAGGTACCTTTGACTATGAGTTCTTTGATGACCTTAGAGATCACTACGGCAACAGGGTAAAAAGCTTTGAAAGACTTGTCCTTAGAAATTCAGTCAATGACGATGGTGGCTCCATGATAAGAGACCAGCTCATAAACGATCTTGGCGCATATGCCGGAGTGGATCATCAGGCTGGAAGACCTTGTGTTGTTTACCTGAATGGCAAATATTATTCCATGATGACACTTAAGCAATCCCTTGACAACGACAACATTGAAACAAGGTATCATATAAACAAGGATATGCTGGCTATAATAACCATACAATCGGATTTCTTCCAGTTCAGATACAGGCTGGAATCAGGCACCGAAGAGGACTTTAACTCATACATTAAAGACATGCGCAAACTTATTAATACCAATTACGCAAACAAGGACATATCCGAGATGGAAGAGATTATCGATGTAGACAACTTTATCAAATACATGGCTTTTCAAATATATATCGTCAACCCTGATTGGCCTCACAATAATGTTATGGCATGGAAATACACAGGTCCTGTCAACGAAAGTGTCTATGGCATGGATGGAAAATGGAGGTTTGTACTTAGAGACCTGGACTTTGGTTTTAGGGATCCATCAAGAAACATGTTCGAAACGGTCATGTCAGGCGGATTATACAACAACGAACCCCATTTGGGACAGGTATTGAAAAACCTTCTTAGAAACAAGGAGTTCAACAGAAGGTTTAAGGAATATATGACAAAGCTTTGTACTGAGATTCTGACTGAAGAAGTCTTGACTGAATATATATTAAACGCCAAAGAAGAACGGGTTCAGGACATGAAAATGTACAGGTTCTACTTTGGCGGAAGCGATTTGCAGTGGAACAACCTTATAAATGAATTTTTGGATTTTGCCAAGCAAAGAAACAGGCATGTTTTAAACCAATTAAAAAACCTACCTTAGCTTGTTTCTCTTTTCCTCACATCTTCTCAAATCTTCCTCTTCCTCTTTTGATTCGGGTATCAGCTTTGGTACCCGGCATTTGTTGCCGTTTTCATCCATGGCAACGTAAACAAAATAACTTGAGCATATGAGCTGAGGCTCCCATCCTCCTTTAGGCTCAACATATGCACAAACTCTAACTTCCATGGATGTGGTGCCAGCATAAATTATCTTTGCGGTAATTGTAACTATGTCATTCTGCATGGCAGGTCTATGAAATTCCAGATTATCAGCTTTTGCAGTAACAACCTCGCAACCGCTGTGTCGTCTTGCACATATGGCACCGGTAACATCAAGCCAGGACATGAGCTGTCCTCCAAAAAGTCTTCCCTGACCATTTGCATGGGAAGCCAGTACCACTTGTTCCATCTTGGTTATTGAATCCCTAGGCTTCTTCGCCTCCATTGTAATCACTCCATCTTACTTCTACTTTGCTGTCACAATATATTTTTACATAACTTTTTGCTATTATTGTTTTGACCGTATCTCCATATAACTCAGCGTTTGTTAGTGTTGGCAGTTCACTTAAGTCTATTGTACTGAATTTATTGAAACTTGCATTCAACACTTTTAGTTTGCCAGCCTTCTCAAAGTTAAACTCAGAAATATTGCAGCTGGATATATCTAGTTTCTCCAGATTTGGAAACAGTGAAAAGTCAAAGCTTGAAAGCTTTTCATTCCTGCTAATATCCAAAACCTTCAACGAATCCGAGCCAATCTCTATGCTTTCAAGATTGGTATTGCTTAGATCCAGGTATTCAAGATTCTTTAAAGAACCCAAATCAGGAACCGGTAATATTGTTCCCGCACAAGCGTAATTTATTAGTTTAGTATTGGAAGAAAGGTCAATATCCTTTATCGGAGTGTTCCTAATGCTTAAATTGAGAAGCATTTGCAAGTTTCTTGTATCAAGTTCTTCAATGTTGGTGTCGTCCAGATTCATGTAGTACAAATTTGGAGTATTGGACAGGTCAAGGGATGATATTTCAGTGTTGAACGCACTCAAGTATTCAAGGTATGGTGTGTGCGAAATATCAAGCTCGGCAACACTTGTATCGTTTATGCTTAAATACTTTAGTCCCGGTGCGTATGTGAGATCTATTCTGGATAGGTTTGTATTGTTTATGGACAAGTGGGTCAGATTCTCAAAAAAGGCAAGGTCAGAGCCAATCTCCTCCACATCCTTGTCGTCCAGAACCAGAGAAGTAATGACCTGTGTGTCCGCAAGTCTCAACTTGCTTTCGGATGTATAGTGGGAGTATGTACCCAAAGTATCGTTTTCCACCAAAAACTCAATTGCAGCAATCCTTACTGCGTCAACCTTGATGTCTGCATAAACAAGGTCATACATCAAATTTGCATATCCAGTAAAGACAATTTCCCTGTGAAACTTCATTGTGCCTTCGTAGCTTTTGGCATGCACCTGCCCGTATACATAAGTATCTTCATAGTATACATGAGCATTTGGTGCAATTATTGTGCCTGTCAGGATTGTGTTGTTCAAAATTACTTCAGTGGCCTCATAGCAATTGATTATTGCACGGGAAGCATAGTTCCTTGTTTCATCCCTTACAAGAATGTAATAATTGGACAAGTCAACTCTTTTGCCAGAAATATTGATTACGGCATAAAAATCGTCATCCTCGGAATTTATCCACATATATGTGAAATCGTATAGAGTATATCCTCCATCCGCTATATTCTCACTGTCAATATGATAAACTAGAAATTTGTCATTGTTTTCAGATATCAGGTACAACCCTTCATCTTCAGGGTCTTCATCCTTTTTAGCCCACTCTTTTTCATTTGCTTCCAGATTTAGAAGATCATTAGACAACTGGCGTATATCATTTACGTCTGGAATAGGTTTTGGGGTTGCGTCAATATTCGGCGTATTGATAATACTATCACCTTTATGGGGTGTTTCCGTAAACAGGTCAATTGCAACAATTCCTAAAGTAAAGACAATAATAATCAGAACAAGCGATATTATCAAGTTTTTATAACTATTAGTAAATCCCTGCCTATTTTCCATTTCTTTATTTTCATTTTCGCCCATCAGGCAATACCCCCGAACTGATAACAATAAATGTAGAAGCTATTGTAGCATAAAAAAACCGACTTTGGCAAATCAGGCAAACTTGAAGCCATACTTTGCAAGGTCCACGTATCCATCATCACTTACTTCCACATTCTCAGCTTCCAATAAAGCTTTTTGCACTTCCATGCCGCCAAAAGCAAAAGAGGGAGCAAGCCGCCCTTCCCTGTTCACAACCCTATGACATGGAATAGCATTGGGCTCAGGATTTACATGAAGGGCATAGCCTACAACTCTTGCAGCACGAGGGCTGCCAACATATCGGGCAATATCCCCATAAGTGGCAACCCTACCTTTTGGTATTAGTTTGACAGCTTCATAAACACTCTTAAAAAAACTCATTAAATCTTCCTTAAATAATCAACGCTCATGGACAGACCTTCCCAGGTATCCATGGCAATGCCTTCCTGTTCAATAATGTAGTCACATTCATCACCCAGTAAATTGTATATGCCTGCAAAGTCAACTATGCCAAGACCTATTGCAGTACCCTCGTAGGGTGACACTGTCTTTACTTCCTTCATGTGAACAGTAAGTGCTCTGTCCTTGTATTTTTTAAGATACTTCACCGGGTCTACACCGCCTACATGCGCCCAGCAAACATCCAGCTGCACAGACACCAAATTAGGGTCTGTATTCTCGAACAAAACATCTAAAAGCCATTTGCCGTCCTCATCTTTTTTAAACTCAAAACTGTGGTTGTGATAACCAAGATTCAAGCCATGTCGCTTGCACTTCTCACCTATTCTGTTGAGATCCTCAGCCAGCTTCAGAACAACATCCCTGTTGTCAAAATTGGCAGATGGCAATACTATATGTTTTGCACCTACAGTACAAAGGTACTCGATCTCCTCATCAAGATTGTCAAACACGTTGGAGTGGCTGCTTACAGCCTCAAGACCGAGTTCTTCCAGCCATTTTTTCATGATTTTGGCATCCACACCATAAAAACCAGCAAATTCAATGCCTGTAAAGCCTGTCCTTGCCACTTTCTCCAGAGTGCCTCTAAAGTCCTTTCCCGCATCCTCTCTGACCGAGTACAGCTGCAGATTTATTCTATCCATTGTATATTATCTCCTTATGAAAAGTAGTATGGTTTGCCTGTTTTCGCTGAAATGTAAATCGCCTCAAGAATCTGAGAAACAACACATGCTTGTTCAGGCTCTACTACCAATGGAGTGCCTTTTGTAATGCTGTTGTAAAATGTAAGGGCTTCCATCTCCTGTGGATTTCCGGAAATACCTTCATAGAACGCAACACCTGCAGCGCTTAATTCTGGCGTCTCGGTGCTAAGTTTTCCATATTTGGCTCTGTTAACTTTTACTTTTCCGCCTCTGTTGTCTATACCTGCCAAAGTACCTGAAATACTGCATTCTGCTTCTCCAATATCAAGAGTGTTAAGAGCCCAGCTTGATTCAAGAATGATTGTTGCACCGTTTTCCATAACTACGAAGCCAAAAGCAGAGTCTTCAACTGTAAATTCCTTTGGATCCCAGTCGCCCCATGCATTGCCTGTTTCAGTCTGATCAGCAAGCTTCCGATATGTTGTTCCAACAACATACTTTGGTTTGTAGTTGTCCATAATCCAGAGAGTCATGTCAAGAGCATGAGTACCAATATCAATGAGAGGACCTCCACCCTGTTTTTCCTCATCCATGAAAACGCCCCAGGTTGGAACCGCACGTCTTCTAATAGCATGAGCCTTTGCAAAATATGCTTCACCAAGCTCACCAGCTTCAGCAGCCCTCTTCATGTACTGAACGTCAGGACGGAATCTGTTCTGGTAGCCAATTGAAAGTTTTCTGTTGTTCTTTCTTGCCGCTTCAACCATTGCAACAGCTTCAGCTGCTGTTTTTGCCATTGGCTTCTCACACAGAACGTGCTTGCCTGCATTCAATGCATCAATAGCAATAGGTGCATGTGAACTGTTTGGTGTACATACATGTACAACATCAATACTCTCATCTTTTAAAAGCTCTTTATAATCTGTATATACTTTACTGTCTGGTGTGCCATATCTGTTCTTTGCATCAACTGCTCTTTCTTCAATAATGTCGCAAAAAGCAACAATATCCGCAACACCTGTTGATTTAATGGCCGGCATATGCTTGCCGTTTGCTATTCCACCGCAACCAATAATAGCTGTTCTAAGTTTCTTTGACATCTGATACACTCCTTACTCATGTTGTATTTACGATAATTTTAACACCAACATGTCCTTTTGTAAAGCAAATCAAAAAGCAAATCAAACTGTAAAAATACATCATGTGTTTTTATTTCTAATTCCATTAAATTTATAGAATATATATAACAGCAACAGCAAAAATAAGTGCGGAGGTGATATTTTGAAAAGAAGATTCAAACAGATTTTAATTGTCGTAGCTCTTATCATTATTTTGCAGAGTACACTTTTTGCAAATGCGCAGGGAGTTACCTACACTGTAAAAAAAGGAGACTCAATGTGGAAAATTGCTGTCAAATACGAAATTGGTATTTCGGAATTGATAAAAGCAAACCCTCAAATCAAAAATCCCAACCTGATATATGTTGGACAGAAAATATATATACCTGAAGCAAGTTCATTAAAATCCTATGAGGATGAAGTTGTACGACTTGTGAATGTAGAAAGGGCAAAATACGGACTGCCCGCACTCAAATCCCACTGGGAGCTGGCAAGAGTTGCTCGGTACAAATCACAAGACATGATAGATAAAAACTACTTCTCACATCAATCTCCAACATATGGTTCTCCATTTAATATGATGGAATCTTTTGGCCTCAGGTTTTCCTCTGCAGGTGAAAACATTGCATATGGTCAGAGGACTCCACAGGAGGTTGTTAACGCCTGGATGAACTCACCAGGACACAGGGCAAACATTCTTTCAAAAACCTACACTCACATAGGTGTGGGAGCTGCAAAGAAATCAAATGGAACCCTTTACTGGACACAAATGTTTATGAAGCCATATTAGCAACAAAAAGGCTGTCGCATTAGTCAAATTCCAAACTAATGCGACGCCCTTTACCCTTTATTTGCTCTTTTTTTCTTCCTTGCTATAATAAAACCCGTCAAAGCCAAAGCACAAAGCACCAAAGCTCCTCCTGCATATACAAACACTTTTCCACTTCGTTTATTGTTTGCAGCATCAATTGTAGTGTACTGGAACTTATACCTTCCAACAGGAGCCGCATCACCATTTACATAAAAGTCCATTATGTCTCCTTCAACCTGCATGTTGTCGGACCATTTAAAGTTAATGGTAAATTTGTCACCCTTTATACCCAACATGGACTTGGGTATCTTTATCTGCAGCCTCTTTCCCTTAAGGCTAAAATCAACCTCTCCAACCTTTTCCCAGTTGTATCCTCCAGTACTCTTTTCAAGAACAGCTTTGTTGTTAACAGGATTCACCCTGTTTACAACATAGTTGAAAGTCTCCCAGTTCGCAGTTTCCTTGCCATTAATATCAAGGAACAACCTCATCCATTTTTCATCCGTAGGCGGAGTTATATCCTCCACGCACTCCACCATGAAGTAAACAAACTTATCATCCCTTGCCACTTTCGCAATCCTTATGTCATTTCTGCCTGTGGTATTGGAGTATCTATATGTTTTTCTTGTCTCATTGTTAATATATCCGCTACTGTCTCTGTGTACTGTGTTACCAGGATACGCTTTGAACTCAGGCAAGACATCCGCCCACTGGTCTTCGTCTGAATAAATGTCTATGGCCTTTTTATCACCAGTTTCCATCGGCGGCTTTACACCCTTGAAACGCCTTATGTAACTTACCATCTGGTAATAGTAGTGATCTTTTAAATCGCCCCTCGAAGGTTCTATGTCTCTTGAGTATTCGTCATTGAAGGAGTCTGGAAAAGCATTCACTACGCCTCCCCATTCCTTGTACCTGCTTACAACCCATTCATTCCATCCGGTAATGAAAATGAACTCAGGATCAACTTCCAGGGCATACTCAAATTGCTCCGCAAAGTTTGCACCATAAAGCTTTGCATTTTCTCTCTTATCGTAATCATCCAGCTTTCCTGACCAGGTTCTTCCAAAAACACTCTCACCATTGAAGGCGGTAAGTCCCCTCTTTTTGCTGTGATTCTGTGCAATACCAACAGTTATCTGCTCAGGAGTGCCGTCTTCATTATAAAAGACTTGTTGTGGATATATGCTGAGCCAGCCCCACTGACCTACAAACTGCTGTCCCATGGTATACGATGGCTGACCTGGTCTGAATGTAAAGAACTCTTTTATTTCTTTTTCCAAAGGATCATTTTCATTGAGTTTGTCTGGATACGCCATCATAAGAGGCTTGCCTTTCCAATAAAACCATAAATCCTTGTATCTCCCATCTCTGTAGATTGCGTTATACAGTTCCTTCAGCTGTTTGACCGTATCTCCAAATGAACTTTCAAAGAAATTCATAAGAAACGATATTTGAGGTGTTTTTACTCCGTCCTGTCTTGCTTTTGCAAACTCCTCAAGTAAAACTTCCACAACATCCAGATATGTGGTGGCTCCATTGGTATTGTCGAAAATGATTACATCCACTCCAGCTTCCGCCAGCAGTTCTGCCTGCTTTCTCAAAACCCATCTGTCGGTATTCTTGTAATAGTTGTATATAGGCTCATTCCAGTGGTATACAGGCGAATCTCCCCAGTAAAGACTGTTATAATCGTTTACTATGTCAGGATGCTCTTTCAGTATTTCAGTTATGTTTCTTGTACCTCTTGATGCATTCCAATCGTGCCATGTGTGAAAGAATATACCAACGTATTTCCCTTCCCTTACAGGACCAGCTTCCTTATACCCTGGCAGCACTCTACCAAGACCGTCCGTTGCTGCATATCTGTCAAAATCCTCATTGAAAACCACAATATTATCTGATATGTCTTCCAAGCCGCCGCCCCCTTTTGTGTAGTTAATTCTCATTTGCAAACTGCCGCCTCTTTCAGCATAAGACTCATACAGTCTGACTTTGCTGTATGAAAAGTTTGCAACATTAAATGTCAGTGTTCCTTCACCCGACTTTTCAATATGTACAACGTATTCTCCAGCTTCAGGCAACAACGGCATTTTCCCGTTCAAATCCCACTTAAGCCAGGTTCTTGACTTTATACCCTCTTCAATTTCTTCAGATATTATTGGTGTTGACTTCAATGTCGTTTGATAATTCGTGTCCCATTTATACAACGAAAGTTCAAGCGTAGCTGGTTTCCCTGTGGCTGCATTCAGTATATATAACTCTATTGAATCAAACTCGGCACTTGCATTAAACTGTACACTATAAGGCTTGTTCACAAAAGCCGACATCAGCCTGGCATTTTGATCATACAGGTCTACGACATTATCACCCGACTGGGCGGAGATAAGAAGTATTGATACTGAAAGAACTATTACAGACAATAAAAGAATCTTCCTGAACATAATTCCACCTCACAAAGGAAATCATTTTCCTTTTCCATTATATTCACCTGCAGCAGGCTAATCTTGTCTAATCATGCTTAATTAATTGACTTTTTTGGCTATTCCTTGTTCTTAATATATATAAGCTTTATATTCTCATTACTTGTCTTAACTGACTTTATCTCAAAACTCTTTAGCCTTTTAATAAAGGGAGTGAGCTTTGTAAATCCGTAGTTTCTTACGTCAAAATCAGGAAAACGTCTAACCAAAGTATTTCCAATATCACTTAGTGGAGTCCATCCGTCCTCGTCAGATATTTCATCAACAATTTGACGTATTGCCTCCCTTACAACCTCCGGGCTGGTAACGACTGTATCAAGAGGATCGTCCATTGCCTCATCCTTTGCCAATGCTTCGAGATACTTGAACTTGTTGCACGCAACAACAAAGGGCTGGGGTGTTTTCTTCTCTCCCATACCTATAACATACATGCCAGATTCCCTCAACCTTGCAGCAAGTCTTGTAAAGTCGCTGTCACTGGATACAAGGCAGAACCCCTCAACATTGCCACTGTACAATATATCCATGGCATCAATAATGAGGGCGGAATCTGTTGAGTTTCTTCCGGTTGTATAGCTGTACTGCTGTATCGGAGTTATGGAGTATCTAAGCAATGAAGATTTCCATGAACTCAAGGTAGGCATGGTCCAGTCACCATATATTCTCTTGTAGGTTATTACGCCATAATTTGATATCTCGTCAAATATGAGCTTAATATATTTCTCCGATACATTGTCTGCGTCAATTAGAACTGCGAATCTCTTGTCTTCTTTCATATCCATCACTCCTGCACAAAAATCTCCTTGTTTAGATTATACACAAAAAACGCTCCTTTAAACAGAAAAAGCTCCTGCATTTGCAGGAGGCTATTATACTAAAATCTCGCCGAACCGGTTGTTCTCGGGAATGGTATAACGTCTCTTATGTTCTGAATTCCTGTTACGTACATGATCAGGCGCTCAAATCCAAGACCAAACCCAGCATGGCGTGTTCCACCAAATTTTCTCAACTCAACATACCACTCGTAGTCTTCTCTGCAAAGATCGAACTCCTTGATTCTTTCTTCTAGAACATCGAGTCTTTCCTCACGCTGGCTGCCCCCTATAATTTCACCTATGCCGGGCACCAGACAGTCCATTGCTGCAACGGTCTTGCCGTCATCATTGAGTCTCATGTAAAAAGCCTTTATCTCCTTTGGATAATCCGTTACAAACACAGGCTTTTTAAATACCTTTTCAGTCAAGTATCTTTCATGCTCTGTCTGCAGATCGGATCCCCAATAAACCTTATACTCAAACTCGTCATTGTGTTCCTTCAGTATTTCTATGGCATCGGTATATGATATCCTTCCAAACTCTGAATTTGCAACCAAAGTAAGTCTGTTTATAAGGTTCTTGTCATAGAAGTTGTTCAGAAACTCAAGCTCCTGCTTGCAGTTTTCAAGCAAATACTTAAGGATGTATTTCATCATGTCTTCGGCAAGGTGCATGTTGTCATCCAGGTCCGCAAAGGCAATCTCAGGCTCAATCATCCAGAACTCTGCGGCATGCCTTGCTGTGTTGGAGTTTTCTGCTCTGAAAGTAGGCCCGAATGTATATATCTTGCCAAATGCCAGAGCCATGCACTCACCATGCAACTGGCCGGATACTGTCAAAGCCGTATGCTGGCCAAAGAAGTCTTCTGAATAGTCAACCTCGTTATCTTCGGTCTTTGGCACATTCTCCAAATCCAGACTGGTCACAGTAAACATCTCTCCCGCACCCTCACAGTCGCTGGTTGAAATGATTGGGGTATGAGCGTATATGAACCCTCTTTTGTTAAAGAATTCATGTATGGCAAAGGCGGCCATGGAGCGTACTCTGAACACCGCATTGAAGGTGTTTGTTCTGGACCTTAAATGGGCAATGGTACGCAAATACTCCAGTGTATGCCTTTTTTTCTGCAAAGGATAGTCAGGCGAGGAGTGTCCCTCCACATATATATCACTGGCATGTATTTCAAAAGGCTGCTTTGCCTGAGGTGTCAAAATCAATATGCCCTTTACAACTATTGCAGAACCCACATTCAACTTGGTAATTTCCGCAAAGTTTTCGACTTTGCCCTCTTCGAAAACAACTTGCAGCCCCTTGAAGCAGCTGCCGTCATTTATCTCTATGAATCCAAGAGTCTTGGAATCCCTAAGCGTTCTAATCCATCCGCAAACAGTAATCTCCTTGTTTTCAAAGGCCTTGCTATCTCTATATATATCCACAATATCCGTTTTCTGCATACATATCCTTCCTTAACTAAAATTGGTTGCTTGTTTATATGTTATAATATCTGATTATATCACTACATACATGAAAAATCAAACAGTGAAAGCTGGTTGGTTTCAGGCAGATTGTCAAGACAACCTTCCTGTCTGAGAACCTCAATTACATTCTTGTTTACTCCGGATCTGATTTTCAAATCTTCCACTGACAGGAATTCGCCTTCATCCCTTGCACGAACAATGCTTTCTCCCGCAGACTGACCAAGTCCTGAAAGCGAGCACAAAGGAGGCCTTATGGCGTTTCCTTCAGGCAGGAACCTTGTTGCATCGGATTTATACAAATCAATGGGTAGAAAATCTATGCCTCTTGCATACATTTCAAGCACCAATTCGTATACTGTCTTCTGATCTTCTTCCTTCTGACTCAGATTGTTCTCTGCGTTCTTCAATGTCAAATAGATACTGGATGCCTTGTCAGCTCCATGACACATGTTGGTTGCATCAAAGTCATCCACTTTTAAAGTAAATGTGGCTGAATAATACTCTACGGGGTAATACACCTTGAACCAGGCAACCCTGAGTGAAAGTATAACGTATGCCACCGCATGAGCTTTGGGGAACATGTACTTAATCTTTTTACAGGATTGTATGTACCAGTCGGGAACATTCTTCTCCCTCATAATCTGTTCCTGTTCAGGGGTAAGTCCCTTTCCTTTTCGAACCGCCTCCATGATTATAAATGCCAGCTTTTTATCCAAGCCCTTGTTTATCAAAAACAGCATTATATCATCACGGCAGCATATGGATTCCGACAGAGTACACACACCGCTTGTTATGAGGTCTTTGGCGTTGCCAACCCATACATCCGTACCGTGTGACAATCCCGAAATCCTCACAAGTTCGGATATGCTGGTAGGTCTTGTATCTATGAGCATGTTCTGAACAAAGTTTGTTCCAAACTCAGGAATGCCAAAAGTACCAACCTTTAAGTCAATCTTTAGCTTATCCTTGTCCAGCTTCAGTGCATCCGTTGAGTTGAACAAGGACAGAACCTTTTCATCGGCTATGTCGACATTCATGCAGCTGACTCCCGTAAAGTCTTCAAGGAGACGTATCATCGTAGGACCATCATGGCCAAGTATGTCAAGTTTTAAAATATTGTCGTGCAGAAAATGGTAGTCAAAGTGGGTGGTTATGATGTCACTTTCCACCTTGTCAGCAGGTCTTTGTATGGGTGTAAAATCATATATCTCCATATCCTTGGGAATAACCATGATACCACCCGGGTGCTGTCCTGTTGTTCTTTTCACACCTTCAAAGCCGCTGGACAACCATGTCAGAACTGCCTGGGTAGGCTTCTTCCCTCTTTCCTCCATGTACTTAAGAACATATCCCCTTGCAGTTTTCTCTGCAATACCTGAAATGGTCCCCGCCCTGAAAACGTAGTCTGCTCCGAAAAGCACCTCAGTATACTTGTGAGCATTTGCCTGGTCATAGGAGGAAAAGTTAAGGTCAATATCAGGTACCTTGTCCCCGTCAAATCCAAGGAATGTCTCAAAGGGAATGTCAAATCCCTGTCTTTTAAGAGGTGTATTGCAATTTGGACAATCCTTTTCCGGCAGATCATAACCACAGTCAAGTCCCTCGTTTTCATGGAACTCACTGTAGTGACATTCCAGGCACAAATAATGTGCCGGCAGTGAATTAACTTCAGTAATACCTGCCACGTACGCCGCAAAGGATGAACCTACCGATCCTCTTGAACCTACAGTATAGCCGTTCCTTGCAGACTCGGCAACAAGTCTCTGAGCAGTTATGTACATGATGGAATAGCCGTTTTCAATAATTGAGTTAAGCTCCCTGTCCAGCCTTGTCTTGACCAGTTCGGGAAGGTTTTCACCATACAGCTCCTTTGCCCTTGTGTAGGCTTTTTCTCTAAGTTCCTCATCCGAACCAGGAATGACAGGTGGATAGAAACCGTTTGGAACCGGCCTCACTTCTTCTATCATGTCAGCAATTTTATTTGTATTCTCAACCACCACTTCATAAGCCCTGTCGCCAAGATATGTAAACTCGTTAAGCATTTCCTCCGTAGTCCTGAAAAACAACGGAGGCTGGAGGTCGGCATCAGAGTATCCTTGAGCACCCATCATTACCGCCCTGTATATGGAATCATTCTCCTCAAGAAAATGCACATCTCCCGTGGCAACAGTCATTTTCCCATGTTTGTCTCCAAGTTTTACAATCTCTGTATTTATTCTCTCAATATCCTTTACACTGTTCAAAATACCCTCGCGGATTAAGAACATGTTGTTTCCAACCGGCTGTATTTCAAAATAGTCGTAGTATGAAGCAATTTTCTCAATTTCCTCAGTGCTTTTGTTTTCCAAAAATGCATTAAAAAGTTCTCCCTCACAGCAGGCACTGCCTACAAGAATTCCTTCCCTGTGAGCATCCAGTATGTACTTGGGTATTCTCGGTCTTTTGTAGAAATGATCTATATGGGACCTCGATATCAATTTATACAAGTTTTTAAGTCCCACCTGATTCTTAACCAAAAGAATGCAGTGGTATGACTTGAACTGTTTTGCCTTGAACAAGGGCATTTCCTCCATCTGATTTGTCAGATAGCACTCAACACCATATATTATCTTAATATCCTTGTTCTTGGCCGCCTTGTATACCTCGGGATAAGCCTGCACAACACCATGGTCGGTAATGGCGATGGCCTTGTGTCCCCATTTCAATGCTCTGGGGATAAGCTGTTCAGGTCTTGTAACCGCATCCTGCGGACTCATGTTTGTATGCAGATGCAGTTCCACCCTCTTGACAGGAGCGTTGTCCTCCTTCTCAACAGGCTTGAATCTTACTATACTCCATGCACTGATTGACAGTTCATGTGTAAATGGGTCAAACTCCGTCTTGCCCATGACGGTAAAATGCATGTTCTTTTTAATAGCCCCGTTTACTGCCTTTAGGTCCTTTTGCTCAAAAAAGAACTTTACAGTAACCGCACCTGTATTGTCAGCTATATGGAATGAGCATATTGCTTTTTCATTTGCAATCTCTTTTATTTCAATACCAACCACTCTGCCCCTTATTGCCACCTGCCCTGTGTATACGTCAACATCTTTCATGGGAGTGATTGGCATGTCTATTTCTCTTCCATAAATAATTTCATTACCTTTGGAATCCTTTGGCAGGCTTCCATCCTCTTGAAAATTAAGCTTGTTTCCTCTTCTTGACCCTCCGCCATTTCTTCGTACAAAGTTTCCATTTCCGCCGTTTGACGTGCCATTCGAGCCATTGTACTTCTGCTGACGCAGCTTTTCTTCATTGCGCTTAATACTTTCCTGAATAGCCCTGTCATGGTCCTGGGACGTAAAATCCACCTTGACAACTTCAGTGTTTATTCCTTCGATCTCCACATCACAATCTGAAAAATCTATCTCTACATGCTCGTCCCACATCATTTTAATTTGATCTGCAATGAATTTGTCTACTTGTTTTTCCTTAAGAATGCCAGCAACCTTTTTGTCCAAATCAACAACAAGTCTTTTATTTCTAAGCTCGCATTTGCTTCCTTCCAAAAGGGCCCAAACGGAATTGTTCTCTTCCTTGAAATATGAAAGCATATTTTCCCAAAAGTCTTCTCCATTAATAACAGATTCCATGCATGCCTTGCATGAAAGCTGGAGTATGACTTGGTCGTATCCTATCTTCTTGCATATCTTCTTCTTTATTTCCTTTATCTTGTTGTATGATACAAATGTATCAGCAACAGCCTTGACTATGAACTTTTTGCTGCCGTGTACGGCATTAACACTTTGAATAACTATATTTCCGTCCATGACTTATCCTAACTCCCTAATCTTTTGTATGAATTGTTCTGCTATTGAATCGCCTTTCAATTTGCCTACAATCTTTCCGTTAGAAAACAAAAGTGCCTCGTTTCTGCCACCTGCAATGCCAATATCAGCATGCGAGGCTTCTCCAGGTCCGTTCACAGCACAACCCATCACCGCAACGGTAATATGCCTCTTTATCTCCCCCTTTCCGTCCATTTCAAAAAGCGCCTTTTCCACCTCTTCTGCAATACCTGTCAAATCAAGCTCTGTTCTTCCGCAAGTAGGACAGGAAATGAAAGTAAAATTCCTTCCTCCCAGTTCCAATGCAGCAAGAAGGCTCTTTCCCACTTCTATTTCCCTGACAGGATCCCCGGTAAGAGAGACTCTTATGGTATCACCAATCCCCTGCATGAGAATTGCGCCGATGCCAGCAGACGACTTGATGGTTCCAGACAGGAAGGTTCCCGCCTCGGTTACACCCACATGAAGAGGATAATTCCTCATGTTGGCCATCAGCATATATGAATCGACGCACAATTTAATGTTTGTAGCTTTTAGCGATATTACAATATCGTAAAAATCAAGACCCTCCAAAATCTTTATGTGTTCCATGGCGCTTTCCACCAAAGCTTCCTTTGAAAGCCCGTATCTTTCCTTTATACTTTTGTCCAGAGAGCCTGAATTAATTCCAATCCTTATGGGAATGTTTCTTTCCTTCGCCGCCTTTACAACCTGTTCAACCCGGTCTCTATCCCCAATATTGCCAGGGTTGATTCTTACCTTGTCTACTCCATTTTTAATACACTCCAAAGCAAGCCTGTAGTCAAAATGTATGTCGCTGACCAAAGGAACATTAATCTGTTTCTTTATCTCTTTTACAGCAATTGCGGCTTCCAAATCGGGAACTGCGACCCTTACAATGTCGCAGCCCGCTTCCTCAAGCATCCTTATCTGTTTTACGGTGCTCTTTACGTCCCTGGTATCGGTATTAGTCATTGATTGCACACTGATTCTATTACCGCCACCTATATAAACGTTACCTGCACGAACAACTCGGGTTTCATTCCGTAGATACAATTGAATCCCCAATCCTTCTTATCTTATCAGTCTTAGTATGTCATTTCCTGCTACAACCAATGCAAGCAACAGAAGCAGTCCGATTCCGACATATGAGAATTTTGCTTCTGTCTCCGGGGAAATCTTTTTTCCTCCTCTTAAAAGCTCAATAAGTATAAACAATAGTTTTCCGCCATCAAGGCCTGGCACTACAAGCAGATTGAAAACTGCAAGGTTTGCGCTTATTAAAGCAGTCATATTAATAAGTGCAAGCAGTTTTGGAAGCCAGGAAGCATCCTGTTGAACCACCTCATTGACAATACCCGTCATTCCTATCGGACTTGCTACGGCGTCAAGTCCGAGCTGGCCGGTTATGAGCCAGAAGATTGCGTAGAAAACAGACTTAATCAAGGAGAAAATATAGAGCATGGTGTTTCCTAATATGCCAAAGAAGTTGCCTTTCTCGACACCAAAACGGAAACCTATATAGCTTTTTGCTCCATTTTCAAGCTTTTCTCTTTCTATAGTGTGTTTCCTGACCGTGCCATCCGCCTTCTTTATTTCAATCTCACTTGTCATATCCTTGTCAACCATTTCAAAAATACGGTAATCATTCGGAGTATGGACTCTCTTTCCGTCATAGGATATGATTCTGTCTCCTACCTCAAAGCCAAGTTCCTGAGCAGGATATGTGCCTTCCTCAGCGACCAACACTTCGGAAACCTTGTTTGTTTCATAACCAAAAAAAGAAAACATAATGGCAATAATGAGGATGGCTAAAAGCAGATTCATAAGAGCTCCGGCAAGCAAAATTACCGCCCTGGCATACCAGGGTTTGGAGTCAAAGGAAGTCGAACTCTGTACCGTCTCCTCTTCTCCTTCCATAAGGCAAAATCCGCCTATCGGCAAAGCTCTTATCGACCATCTTGTTCCGGTTTTCTTGCTCACTCTTGAAAAGATCTTTGGACCCATGAATATGGAAAACTCCTCAACCTTGACTTTAAACAGTCTGGCCGCTATAAAATGCCCAAACTCGTGTACCACGACGAGTATACTGAGCATAAAGAGCATAATCAACACACTACCTAACATATCCATCTATAATTCCTCCTGCTGTTCTTCTGGCTTCCAGGTCACACATAAGTATATCCTCCAAATCAGGACTTGGCAAACTTTTATGTCCTTCCATAACTTTTTTTACAATCTCGGAAATCGTCATAAACGGGATTTCGCCTCTTAGAAAACTTTCCGCACATACTTCATTTGCTGCATTCATAACACAAGGCATGGTACCACCTGTCCTTGCAGCTTCATATGCGTACTTGAGGCATGGGAATCTATCCAAATCAGGCTCCTCAAAGGTTAGAGTACCAATCTCTGCAAAGGATACCTGCGGTATACGTGACTCCATCCTGTCAGGATAAGTCAACGCATACTGGATAGGCAATTTCATGCTTGGCATGCTTAATTGAGCAATGACACTGTTATCCTTGTAACATACCATGGAATGAATAATACTCTGCGGATGTACCACAACCTCTATGTCTTCAGCATCCATGTCAAAAAGATGCATAGCCTCAATTACCTCAAGTCCCTTGTTCATAAGGGTTGCGGAATCAATGGTAATCTTTCCTCCCATATTCCAGGTGGGATGATTAAGAGCATCCTCCACGGACACTTTATACATATCCTCTTTTGTAAAAGCCCTGAAAGGGCCTCCCGATGCTGTAAGTATGAGTTTCTTTACATCCTTCTTCTGTCCTGCGTCCAGACACTGCAGTATTGCATTATGCTCGCTGTCAACAGGAAAAATTATAACACCTTTCTCTTTTGCAAGATTCATTACTATACTGCCTGCACTGACAAGAGTTTCCTTGTTGGCCAGTGCAATATTGTTGCCTGCATTTATGGCGGTTATTGTGGGCAGAAGTCCGCGCATTCCCACTATTGCAGTAAAGAGAAGATCCGTCTTGATTTCAGCTATTCTATTTAATCCTTCATCACCGGAATATACCTCCGGATTTATATCCCTCAGATTCTCTCTTAAGGTTTCCGCATCTTTTTCCCTGACTATCGATAAGTACTTTACATTAAACTCCCTTGCCTGTTCCAAAAGCAAGCCTACATTGTTCCCAGCACTGAGCGCTATTACACGAATATCCGCTCCCTTTTCATTCAGTTCCCTTATCACCTCAAGGGTCTGGGTCCCGATGGAACCCGTCGATCCTATGATTGAAACGGTCTTTACCATATGTTCTCCTTCTAAATGCTTATAAATCTCAAGTAGTAGTATACCATTGGTACACAGAACAAAAGACTGTCAATCCTGTCCAGTACTCCACCATGTCCCGGTATGAGCTTACCAAAATCTTTAACATTTGCGTATCTCTTCATTGCAGATGCCGCCAGATCTCCAATCTGTGCACCTGCTCCCAAAAGTATGGCCAGAATTACAAAATGGTACAGTTTAATATTTACATATCCCAGTCTGTTTATTATGTAGCCGTACAATACTACAAAAATCAATGGACCTACAAATGCTCCAAAGCTTCCAATAACCGTTTTCTTGGGGCTGACCTCAGGAATGAGCTTTTTCTTTCCCCACTTCACCCCGAATACCTGGGCTGCTGTGTCGGAAGATACAGTTCCCACCAGTGCAATAAAGAACAAAAACACTCCCGACTCCTTGTATCTGAGCAAAAGGAAAAAGCTTGATAGAAACACCACATAGTATCCTCCCATAACGGTTATGGCAGCGTCTATTATATTGTGCTTTTTGTGTCTTACTACAATAATTACCAACAGCAAGGCCATAACCACATACTGGATGAAGGTAAACAGATTTATGTCCTTTGTACCTGCTATTTTTATTGTAAGGGGCTCGGATATGTTGTTAATAAATATGAATGGTATCAGCGGAATGTAAAGAAGACCAACCCATTTTATCGGTTTATGTCCCTTAAGTTCAAATATATGATAGAACTCATATAATCCAATTATATTTAGAAAAAGCAATACTACCCCCATGGTTGTTCCGCCAAGAATGACAATAACGAGAGCGACTATTGCCGTTATAAAGCCCGCTATAGTTTTTACTTTCATGTAAACCTCCCAGTCAATTTGCTCCAAAACGCCTCTGTCGTTCGATATACTCCTTCAAAGCCGCATCGAAATCCTTTTTACCAAAATCGGGCCATAACTTTTCAGTAAAATACAGTTCGGTATAGGCAAGCTGCCACAGCAAAAAGTTCGAAATCCTTACTTCCCCACTGGTTCTAATAAGCAGGTCGGGGTCGGGAAGGTCTTTTGTAAACAGATGGGAAATGAAAGCCTCCTCATCTATTTTATCAATACTAATCTCTTTTTCCACAACTTTTCGACAGATTTGCTTTGTGCATTCCAATATTTCATCTCTTCCACCATAGTTTATGCAGATATTGACGATAATACCCGTGTTTTCTTTGGTTTCTTCTTCTATTCTTTTGATTTCTTTTTGAAGTTCAGGCGACAATCTGTCAATTTTGCCTGAAACCATTATCTTAATCTTGTCCTTGTCTTTACCCAGTTCCTTATCTGAATTTTTCAGAAATCCTCTCAACAGTTCCATAAGACTTTCCACTTCTGAAGGACTTCTTTTCCAGTTCTCAGTAGAAAAGGCATAAAAGGAAATATATTTGATGCCTAGCTCACCGGCATACCTGACAATTTCCTTGAATGTATTTGCCCCTTGTCTATGCCCATATTTCACAGGGTAGCCTTTTGCCTTTGCCCATCTCCTATTTCCATCGGGAATTATGGCCACATGCATAGGTAGGCTCTTCTTATCATTCTCCTTCAACATATTTCACTCCTAACTGACACAATCCCCACTTAAGGTGGGGACTTGTCAACTATATCTCCATTATTTCCTTTTCTTTCTTCTTGACGACATTGTCCACTTCTTCGATATGTTGGTCTGTCATCTCCTGAACATCCTTTTCCGCCACTTTCAACTCGTCTTCCGTTATTTCAGACTTCTTTTCAAGGTTTTTGAAATACTCGTTGGCTTCCCTTCTTATAGCCCTGATTGCAATCTTAGTATCCTCTCCCATTTTCTTGACCTGCTTAGTAAGCTCTTTTCTGCGTTCCTCAGTCAAAGGAGGGAATGCGATTCTGATTACTTTTCCATCGTTGTTCGGGTTTATGCCGATATCAGATTTCTGGATAGCCTTCTCAACCAGACTCAGTACGGAAACATCCCAAGGCTGGAAAACAAGCATCCTGGCTTCAGGAACATTAATGCTGCCCAACTGATTAATAGGTGTTGGAACACCATAATATTCAACTGTTATTTTGTTTAAAATACTGGGATTTGCTCTTCCGGCACGTATCTGCGTCAACTGATCCTCAAGAACAGCGATGGATTTGTCCATCTTTTCACTGAATCGTTTATAATCACTTTTGTTAAGCATATCTGTGCAACCTCCTTTATGATACTCTTTTGTATTTTACCATACTTTCCTCTTTATATAAAGTATTAGTTTCCATAATTATACGCTACTTGATTTTTGCAAGAGCCTCCACACCTTCATGCATGCGGCTTGGCTTGTTTCTAGCAAGCCATGCTCTTTTATGCATCTCAATGGTCTTGTCCTGTATCTCTTTCAAGACTTTCAAATAAGTCTCCTTGCTTACATCGTATCCATCAATCTTGTACAAACCAAGCAGACATGCAAACTTAAGAATCATGGCTCCAGCTTCAACCTCAAGCTTAATCAAATCAGCATCATCGCATTCCATGGAGGCCTTTTGAAGTCTTGTCAGCTTCTCCTCTATATACGAATAAACCTTGATAAGATTATCCTTTGTTACTTCTGCGGCAGTATCCTTTTCCTCAAGACTTCCACAAAGAATATGTGCAAGATGGGTTCTTCCATACTTGGGCAGCCTGTCAATCATTTCCTCGTTGATATACCTTCCCATGTCAATAAGAAGCTGTCCCATAACATTATTCTTATCCTTGAAGATGAACATGTTCATATACTCTGCCAGATACTTTTCCTGCTCCTCACAGGCATTCCATGCCATGGCAGCTCCATAGCAGTAGCCAGGATAGCTAACAGGAAGATGATGCAGATGCCACAAGTCGCCCCAATCAGTAAGCAGGTATCCTACTGCTCCATATTTGAGTCCATTGTATGCGGAAGTTCTAATATTGCTCATCATCTTGTCCGTCATGCCCCAGATGGAATTCCATGCACTGGTGCCTGGACATACGTAATATGGCACACCAGCTTGCTGGAAGCATTTGCAGCTTTCCTCGCTCACATCGTTTGCATCATAGCCCCAGTTGAGAGCAATGACATCCTTGGGAAGTTTTTTTGCATATTCAGGGTGATTAAGAATTATGTCACCCCAAAACATCATCTTAAGACCACGGGATTTCACATTCTCATATATCTTCATAAGACCTTCATAATAAACATGTCCTTTTCCGTATTTTTCGCAGGCTTCCTTGCTCTTTCCCTGGCCCAGATCAAGGGTTTCATCGCAGCATACGTTGAATTTGTCCGAGGAGAAGAATTTTAAAAGATCATCATACAAACCAAAGAGAAACTCAAGAGCTTTTTCATCCTGCAGATCCAATGACCAGCCCGTTTTCATGTGACCAAACAGTTCGAAGTAGAAACCGTCAGGACACATGGCAAGATGTTTGAACTCTTCTCTTTCAAGCCAGGGCATCATGTGACCATAGCTGTTTTGGTTTGGCACCAAATCAACAAATCTCTCTTTGCAGTATTTGTCAAGCTCGCTGATTTCCTCTCCAGTAAGAGGAGTTATTCCTTCCCAAACCTGAGGATAGTCCTCGTATGCAAATGAAAACCCTTCAATATACAGCTGCATCTGGTTGAATTTCAACTCACTGGCAATGTCGGCAATCCTTTTCAATGTATCAAGAGTTTGGACCCTGCATCTTGAAATATCTATCATAAGGCCTCTGTCTTCGAAATCAGGCCAGTCCTCAATCTTCAAATATGGTATTTGCTTTCCTGTCTGACTCAAGATCTGCTTCAAGGTTGTTCTTGCCCTAAACAAGGCTTCGTCATCCCTGCATTTAATGCATACACCATCCTTGTCCACGGTAATAATATACTCTTCTTTCCTCATTTTCTCATTAAACTTTACATTAACTTCACTTTCGTCAAAATCAATAGCACAGTCATAATACTTAACCTTTTTCGGCACAGGATATATAACTATTCCATTCATAGATTTACACCACTCTTTCATAATGCTCATACTAATTTATATAGCGAACATAAAATTATGTCAAGAAAAAATAAAAAGCAAACTCCTTTGAGCCTGCTCTGCCATTCAATGGCCTTCTATGTTAACAAGTTCATCCAAGCTATTTAAATAAATTGTATTTTAGTGTACAATGATAATGTATTATCAATTTAAAGAAAGGATAATATTATGGCAAAGTATGTTATTGGTATAGATTTCGGTACATTGTCTGCAAGAGCTTTGCTGGTACATGCAAAGACTGGAGAAGAAATAGCCAGCTGTGAGTACAAGTATCCACACGGCGTCATGGATGAAAAGCTTCCAAACGGAAAAAAGCTGGACATAGACTGGGCACTTCAACATCCCCAAGACTATCTGGATGCATTAGCAAGAGTTGTACCCAGGGTTCTAAAAATTGGAGAAGTATCAAAAGATGATGTCATCGGTATAGGTATTGACTTTACAGCCTGCACGATTCTTCCCGTTTTCAAAGACGGCACGCCACTTTGCTTTCTGGCGGAATTCATGTCCAACGAACACAGCTATGTAAAGCTGTGGAAACACCATGCAGCCCAGGACAAAGCCAACAGGATAAACGATCTTGCCAATGAGAGAGACGAAAATTGGCTTATTCGTTATGGTGGAAAAATCTCGTCTGAATGGGCTCTTCCAAAGCTTATGGAAGTAATGGATGAAGCTCCGGAGATTTTTGAGAAAATGGACTATTTTATAGAGGCAGGAGACTGGCTTACCTGGCTTATGTGCGAAGATGCAAAAGTCAATGCATGCTGCGCAGGTTACAAAGGTCTGTGGAACAAAAGAGAAGGCTATCCAAGCAAGGAGTTTTTAAAACAGCTTGACCCTAGACTTGAGAATATCTATGAAACCAAGCTTGGTCTTCCAGTATACCCTTCATATACCAGAGCAGGAACCCTGACTGAAAGAGGAGCAAAATTGACAACCTTAAATGTTGGTACACCTGTGTCCATGGCAAACATTGATGGTCATGCGTGTCTACCTGCGGCAAGAATCACAGGTCCCGGCAAAATGCTTCTGATACTCGGAACATCCTATGTACATAAAGTGCTCCATTCTGATGAAATGCCCATCCCAGGCATCTGTGGTGTTGTGGAGGACGGGATACTTCCAGGCTTTTACGGTTATGAAGCTGGTCAATGCGGCGGCGGAGACCACTTCGCCTGGTTCATAGAAAACAATGTACCATATAAATATTATGAAGAAGCCAAAAATCATGGAATGGACATTTATGCATACATGAGACAGAAAGCATCTCTATTGAAAGCAGGGGAAAGCGGTCTTGTAGCCCTTGACTGGTGGAATGGAAACAGAAGCGTTCTTGTAGATGCTGACTTGTCCGGTCTTGTAGTTGGAATGACATTGAGAACAAAACCAGAGGAAGTTTACAGGGCTTTGATAGAAGCCACCGCCTTTGGAACAAAAACAATAATTGACAACTTCAAGATAAGCGGCATACCAATAACTGAAATTGTGGCTGCTGGAGGAATTGCCAAGAAGGATCCTTTAATTATGCAGATTTTGTCGGATGTGACGAACATGCCCATATCCGTTGTGCATACATCGTATGCCTCGGCTTTAGGCTCTGCTATATATGCATCTGTAGCGGCAGGCAGCAAGCTAGGCGGCTATGATGACGTTTATGAAGCGATTGGAAACATGGGCAAAGTTGATGACTTTGTATACAAACCAAATCCTGAAAACGCAAAAACATACACAAAACTGTATGAAGAGTATAAATTGCTGCATGACTACTTTGGAAGAGGCGGCAACGATGTAATGAAAAGACTAAAAAATATTGCAAAGGAGATAAACTGATAAAATGCACAAGATCAAAAACATAAAGTACTTTTTACTTGATATGGACGGGACAATATATCTTGATACAACATTGATTGACGGAACTATGGATTTTTTAAATGAACTTGAAAAACAAAACAAAAGAGCTATTTATATAACCAACAACTCATCAAAAGCTGTAGCACAGTACATCGAAAAACTTCAGTCTTTGAACATTGAAACTACTGAAGACGACTTTTGCACATCTGCAAATGCACTTGTGCACAATTTGAAGAAAGAAAAAGAGGGAGCGAAAATCTTTTTGCTTGGTACTCCTTCTCTTGAAAACTACATTGTGGAAAGCGGTTTTGAACTTGTAAAGGATTACTATACCGAAGAAGACAAAAGACCAGATTATGTGGTTATGGGATTTGACACCACCCTGACATATGAAAAACTTAGAATAGCCTGCGATTATATAAATGATGGTGTGGCTTATGTAGCAACCCACCCGGACATGGTATGCCCTGTAGGTGTTGGGCGCTCAATACCAGATGCAGGTGCTTTCATGGAATTGATAGCTGCTGCCACAGGCAGAAGACCTTCCATGATAGCTGGAAAACCCAATCCATTGATTATTGAAATGGTTATGGAGAAGGAAAACTGCAGCAAGGATGAAATTGCAGTTATTGGCGACCGTTTGAATACAGATGTTCTGTGCGCCATAAACGCAGGAGTAATGTCAATTTGTGTTCTTACCGGTGAAACCACAAAAGAACTGCTGGAGACATCGGATGTAAAGCCGGATTATGTGTTTGACAGTATAAAAGATGTTTATGAAATTATTAAAGAGTAGAAGTACAGTCCACGTAAAGTGGGCTGTTTTTTCAAGAGGTGAAGCATATGATTAACCTGTACTGCCCGTTTAAAGGAAGCAGGGCAAGGATTTATAGGGAATTGAAGAAGCAGCTTGTGTGCTCCCATGTAATTGCAACGCAGGAATATACTTATGGGAAAAGTGACGATATTGAAGACAATATTCTTATCCTTGCAGAATTTGCAGAGAGTCAGGAACTAGATACAAGAATTCTTCCAGGGTATCTTTTAAACTGCGATTTCTTCATACCGGATGCACCAGATGTACTAAAGAAGATTCTTGACAGGGAGTATACCCTTGCGTCTTCTCGGTATCTGCTTGTTCAGCTGCACAAAAAACCTTCCTATCTCCAGGAACTCATTTCCGAGATGGGCAGGTTTGGCATTGTTCTGGTGCAACTTCACAACCTGAAAAATGATAAATGTGTTAAAGACAATACTCCTTTTGGTATGCTGAATATGCTCAATGCGGAAGACATCACCGGAAGAAATGGCAAAAAAGCTAAAAAAACCGCCTTTGAAATGATCAAAGACGGCCTTGTTTCCTTTGTGGGAGGTTTGGATATTGCCAAAGCTTATCAGGTTGTAGAGGAAAACTTCGGTATTGAAGTGGCTGAAAGCCTTTTCATCACAAACCCACGTAAAATAATTTTGGATGAATTAATATACTAAACAATGGGTTCTCCGTTTGAATGCTTCTCCAAAAGACTTATAATCCTCTGTGCAGGATTAACAAGCACACCCAGAGACTCGTCATAATTAAGTGCATCAATCAGTTTTGCAATATATTTTGACATGTCAACCTCAACAAACCATTCAGCATCTTTAAGCTCTGGCCTTCTGTATGTCAGGTTGGTTGCAAATACTCTGTTTAATGCTCCATCCTCATAAGCCTTGTTGAACAAGTCTATTCCGTCGGTAAACAGTGCATAAGTAACTGCGCAGTAAATCTTTCTAGCTTTTCTTCTCTTGAGTTCGTAAGCAATATCAAGCAATGAATCTCCCGATGAAATCATGTCGTCCACAACCAAAATATCCTTGCCTTCAACATCATCGCCAATAAATTCATGAGCAACTATTGGATTCCTGCCGTTAACCATCGTGGAGTAATCTCTTCTCTTGATGAAGATACCCAGGTTGATTCCAAATATTGATGAATAGTATAGATTCCTGTGGATTCCGCCTTCGTCAGGGCTCACTATCATCAAGTTCTCCTTGTCTATCTTTATGTCGGGCTCCGCTATAAGCAGGGCTTTGGTGAACTGGTAATATGGGAGAATATTCTCAAAGCTGATATTTGGTATGGAATTTTGGACTCTTGAGTCATGAGCATCGAATGTGATAATATTGCTTATGCCAAGATTCTGAAGTTCATGCAGTGCCAGCGCACAGTCAAGAGATTCTCTAATTACCCTCCTGTGCTGTCTTCCACCGTACAGAAAAGGCATAATTATATTTATCCTCTTTCCCTTGCCTCCAATTGCAGAGATTATTCTTTTCAGATCCATAAAGTGATCGTCGGGCGACTTCACATTTTCCCTGCCCATTATATTGTATGTGCAGCCATAGTTACCCACGTCTATCAAAATATACAGGTCCTTGCCCCTGATTGATTCATCAATTATACCCTTTGCTTCTCCGTTTCCGAATCTCGGGCATCTGTTCTTAATTAGAAACGAAGATGCTTTTTGTTGAGTTTCCTCCTCCCTCATCGCGATTAACCATTCGTCAACTTTCTGGGCCAGATCCTGGCAGCTCTCCATACCTATCAATCCTAGGGGACCTACAGGGAATGAGTGCGATGAAAAAGGTGCTCTTTTACGATTCATTTGAATACTACCTCCAAAAATCTGCTGTTGATTATTACAATAAAGAATTCATTTACTACAAAAACCGGACATTTTCAAATACTCCGCTCAATTCAATTGTAGCATTATATTCATCTTTATTCAAGCACAACATATGGACAGACTGATATTAGATATTGAAACTGTCCACCCTGTTGTATATAATCTATAATTAGTGTAAACATGATAAAATATACAATATGGAGCTGATAAAATGGATAAAAAGTATGATATAGCCGCATACATCTGGCCAGCATATACAGGCGATGAACCGAGGACAAGAATGTTCTGGCCTGAAGGTATGGGAGAATGGCAGTCCGTAAGGGATGCAGACAAGAGGTTTGAAGGTCACACCTGGCCAAGAAGACCACTCTGGGGTTATGTAAACGAAGCGGACCCTTATGTGATGGAAATGCAGATTGAGTGCGCAGTGGACCATGGTGTCAATGTATTCATCTACGACTGGTATTGGTATGACAACAGACCTTTTTTGGAAAATTGCCTGAATGACGGCTTTCTTAAGGCAAAAAACAATCATAAAATGAAGTTCTATTTAATGTGGGCAAACCACAGTGTAAACAATGTGTGGGACAAAAGGCTGTCTCATGATCTTTACAACATTATATGGGACGGAGCTGTATCAAGAAGCGTTTTTGAAACAATAGCAACAAGAGTCATCGAAAAATACTTCAAGCGTTCAAACTACTATACAATTGATGAAAAACCTGTTTTCATGATTTACGACATAGAAAACTTAATAAGAGGCCTTGGTGGTCTTGAGCAAACGCGAAATGCTTTAGACTGGTTTAAAAACGAATGCATAAAAAGAGGGTTGAAGGGTCTGCATCTTCAACTTACTATGTGGTCCCAGAACGTAAAGAATGTTTCAGGAGTGGACGAAGAGAGGACAATGAAACCGTCTGAAATAATTGAAGTGCTGGGGTTCGACAGCATGAGCCACTATCAGTTTGTCCATTTTGCCAATATTGACAGGGATTATCTCGAGATTCTTAAAGATGTTGAAAAAGAATGGGAGGCACTTTCCAAGTACAAAATCCCATATTTCCCTCACATATCCGTTGGCTGGGACAACAATCCCAGGTTTAAGGAATTCAGACCGGGAATAGTAAAAAACAACACACCCGAAAATGTTGAGAAGGCCTTTAGAATGGCAAAGGAATATGCTGACAATCACCCAAACCAGCCGCCACTTATTACCATTAACAGCTGGAATGAATGGACTGAAACCAGCTACCTGCAGCCGGATGATTTGTATGGATATGGATATTTGGAGGCTATAAAAAAGGTATTTGGCAATAATGCATATTTTTAAAATGATAATTCTTATTTATACACCAACTGTTGTGGTAGTATTTAAGGGAATTAGAATTTTAGGAGGATTTTAATTGCAGAAATTTAAATACGACAAAGACAGCCTTATGACTTATATAAAAGATTTCAACCTGGATTTGGGATATCAGGATGACATTTCAATACTCAAGGAAGAAGTTGATTTGGGAGATGGTTATATCTCCCCAAACCGCATGGCAATACACCCTTTGGAGGGCTGCGACGGCCATACCGACGGTTCACCGTCGGAGTTTTCCTTGAGAAGGTATAAAAGATTTGCACGAGGCGGAGCAGGACTTGTTTGGTTTGAAGCTATTGCAATCTGTGAAGAGTCGCGGGCAAACCCAAGACAGTTATACATAACCGAACAAAACAAGGAAGTGTTTAAGACATTTGTAGATGAAATAAGGAAGACACGCAGTGAAGTCAGCAGCAAAAAACAGATATTGATAGCACAGCTTACACACTCAGGAAGATACTCAAAACCAAATGGAGCTGCTTCCCCCATATGCGCTTATGACAATGTGGAATTAAGGGAAAGCTCCGGCCTGCCTGAAGATGCCTTTACATATGCAGCCGATGAATACCTTGATTCCCTGCCAGATATGTTTGCAAAGACAGCCCTTTTACTAAAGGAGGCAGGCTTTGATGGTGTGGATATTAAAGCATGTCACGGCTATCTCCTGGGGGAACTTCTTTCTGCTTACGAAAGAGAAGGCAAATACGGAGGTTCTTTTGAAAACAGAGTAAAACTACTTATGACCTCTTTTAAGAAGGTAAAGGAAGCCTGCGGCGACAACTTTATATTAACTGTAAGACTTAATCTTTACGATTCGTACCTAAAGACTGAAAACAATCCCGGCTGGGGTGGCAATGTCGACAAGATGGATTTGACCGAACCTATCAAACTAATTGGGATGCTTAAAGATATGGGAATGAAAGTTATCAACATTACAATGGGTAACCCCTACCACAATCCCCATATCAACAGGCCCTACAATGCAGGAGGATACACCCCACCTGAACATCCACTGGTTGGCCTTGGCAGACTTATCGAAGGTTCGGCTAAAGTAAAACAGGAGTATCCTGATATGATTGTTGTGGGTACCGGCTACAGCTGGTTCAGGCAGTGCGCCCCTCATGTTGCTGCCAATGAAATTGCAAACAACAAAACGGATATCATGGGCATGGGAAGAGTTGCCCTTGCGTACCCGGACTTTGCAAATGACATAATAAATCACAACAGAATGTTTTCAGATAAAATATGCCTTACATGCAGTCTGTGTACAAAAATCATGCGTGCAGGAAGATTTGCCGGCTGTCCTGTAAGAGACCAGGAAGTATATCTTCCAATATTGAGGGAGGTTAGAAAATATGGCTAGGGTGGCTATAGTAACTGGAGGAACCCGAGGGATAGGGTTTGGCATAGTTAGATTACTTGTTAAAAACTCTTTTATTGTCTATGCCGTGGGAACTCGTGAAAAGGAAGACGACTATCCTGAATTTAACGCCTTCAAAAAGAATAATAATAACTGTAAATACATATGCGCAAACATTCAGAATGCAAAAGACAGGCAAAAGATTGTCGACACAGTCATGCGGAATGAGAAAAGCATTGATTTGCTTGTAAACAATGCAGGTGTTGCACCGAAAGAAAGAAACGACATATTGAAAATGACTGAAGAAAGCATGGACTTTGTATTGGGTGTAAACTTAAAAGGCACTTTCTTTCTTACACAGCTGGTGGCAAACACAATGATAGAACAAGTGGAAAAAGGCAAATCATCCGGCATCATTGTAAACATAAGCTCGATTTCTTCTGATACCAGCAGTGTAAACCGCGGCGAATACTGCATATCAAAAGCCGGCGTATCAATGATAACCAAACTGTTTGCCGACAGACTTGCAACTTACGGAATCAATGTTTATGAGATTAGACCTGGAATAATAGATACAGACATGACTTCCACTGTTAAGGAAAAGTACGACGAGTTAATATTTAACAAAGGTATTTTGCCACTAAAGCGCTGGGGAAAACCCGAAGACATAGCAAAAGCCGTTCTTGCCTTTGCCCTTGGTTTGTTCCCCTATTCAACAGGAACAGTAATCGATATCGATGGAGGTTTTCATATTAAAAGGCTATGATTAAGTTTGATTCTATTACAATTCAGGAGGACACCTTTCCCTGCGTTTACTGCGATGCGGTAATCGTAGGAACTGGTTGTGCAGGCTTTAATTGCGCAGACACTCTATGGAATCTTGGAGTTAAAGACATAATTGTAATTTCAAACGGTATTAACTCCGGAACTTCAAGAAATACAGGTTCCGACAAGCAGACATTCTATAAACTTTCCCAATCAAAAGAAAAAGACTCTATTTATGACATGGCAAAAGATTTATTCGAGGGTGGAGGAATTCATGGAGACCATGCTCTTGTTGAAGCTGCCTTGTCGTTAAGAAACTTTTACAAGCTTGCAGGTCTTGGAGTCCCCTTCCCGCATGACAAATATGGGTTGTATGTAGGATATCGGACTGACCACGATTCCTCCTCAAGAGCAACTTCTGCAGGCCCCCTTACATCCAAATACATGACTGAAGCTCTTGAAAAGTCGGTTAAATCAAAGGGCATCCCTATACTTGATGACATGCAGCTTGTGAAACTACTGGTAAAGGACAATGAAGCATACGGTCTTGTGGCACTTTCAAAAGACGGTTACAAGATTGTTTTTAGTCCAAATATTGTTCTTGCCACAGGAGGACCTGCAGGCATGTACAGGGATTCCGTGTTTCCTCCAAGCCAGGTAGGTGCAACCGGGGTTGCCTTTGCTGTTGGATGTGATGGAGTTAATCTTACTGAGTGGCAGTATGGAATTGCTTCTACTAAATTCAGATGGAATCTGTCAGGAACTTATCAACAGGTAGTTCCTAGATATGTATCTACAGATCAGGAAGGCAATGACCCAAAAGACTTTTTGTTTGAACACTTTTCCACCAGACAAAAAGCCATTGATGCTGTTTTCCTCAAAGGATACCAGTGGCCATTTGATGCAAAGAAACTGGAAAACGAAGGCTCGTCAAACATAGATTTGCTTGTTTACGAAGAAATATACAAGAAAAACAGACGAGTCTGGCTGGATTATACAACCAATATATGTGATGACTGGTTTTCGATAATTGGACCCGAAGGCAAGGAATACTTGCAAAAATGCGGAATAACTGAAGAAGATGCAAAAAAGTCTCCACTTCACCGTTTAAGAAAGATTAATCCTGAAGCCTATGATTTATACAAGAACAACGGAATAGACCTGGAAAAGGAAAAGCTTGAGATTGCTGTCTGCGCACAGCATAACAACGGAGGACTTAAGGTAGATATATATTGGCAGAGCAATATTAAAGGTATCTTTCCTATTGGTGAAGCTGCAGGCATTTATGGTGTATACAGGCCAGGCGGGTCGGCTCTTAATTCAACGCAGACAGGAAGCGTAAGATGTGCTGAATATATAAAAGCAAAAAGAAGAATTGAAGACGTAGAAGATTATGTAAAATATGCTTTTGATGAACTATTGGACTCTGTAAAAGAAACCATTAATCTTGGCAGTGCATTCCTAAAGCAAAAGGAAGATGGTTTAAATATTTATGAGCTTGACATAAAGCTGAAAAAGAGGATGAGCGAAAAAGCGGGGGCCATTAGAAGATTGGATTTACTCAAAGAAGCTTTAAATGAAGCAAAGGAAGATCTTTCTTTGGTTGTTGAAAAAGCAAGTGGACGAAAAATTGATATAAACATGTTTTTCTATACTTATTACAACCTTATTAGCCAAATATGCTATATAAGTGCAATGATAGCATACATAGAAAACGGAGGAACCAGCAGAGGCTCATACCTTGTTGTAGACAATCAAGGCAATGAAAAGACCTTTATGGACAGAATACTTGTAACAAGCTACTTAAACGGAAATATAAAAAACTACTGGGAGAAAGTGCGCCCCATACCGGAGCATGACACCTGGTTTGAGAATGTTTGGAGGGATTATCGTGAAGGGAATTTATTTGACTGAAAACGCAGGCGTAATCGACAGGGTATATTCAAAAGAAACACAGGAGAAAATAGCTGCCCTTGTAGACATGTCCGCAGGATGGGCAAATAGGGAGAAAGTGCTTGCAAACAAAGAAGCATATGCGGATGTTGATATTGTTTTTTCCACCTGGTCATGTCCAAAATTTAATGAAGAACTTTTGGATGTGTTTAAAAATCTAAAAATTGTTTTGTATGGAGCAGGATCATTGAAGAGCGTTGTCTCTGATGCATTTTGGAACAGAGGAGTAAGGGTTTGCAGTGCCTGGGGAGCAAATGCCGTACCCGTTGCCCACTTTACCGTGGCACAAGTATTATACAGCCTGAAACTGGGTTGGTATTACATGGACAGTTTCAAACGAAACAGAAAAAGAGGAATTCAAGACAATGATGTAAAAAGGATAGTCTACGGCACATACAAAAGCACCGTAGGCATTATCTCGCTTGGCATGATAGGAAGGATGGTTGCACAGCTTCTCAAACCATTTGACCTTAACATAATTGCATACGATCCGTTTGTAACCCAGGAGCAGGCAGACAAAATGGGTCTTGATGTTAAAATGTGTACTTTGGATGAGGTGTTCAGCCAGAGCGATGTTGTGTCACTGCACACTCCACTGCTGCCTGAAACGGTAGGAATGATTGAAGGAAGACATTTTGAAATGATGAAACCTTCCACCACCTTTATAAACACTTCCAGGGGTGCAATAATAAAGGAAAATGAAATGATTGAGGTTCTAAAAAAACGTCCTGACTTATATGCATGTCTTGATGTAACCCATCCTGAACCTCCAAAGGAGGATTCACCATTGTTTGACCTTCCCAACGTGATTCTTACTCCTCATGTGGCAGGCTCGGTTGGCCGAGAATGTACAAGGATGGGAGACTACATGCTTTCAGAATTAGAAAAATTCTTAAACGGCGAAAAGCTTGACTGGGAAGTCGATAAGAAAAGATTTCCAATTATGGCGTGAGGTGAAGAATGATTAAACTTGGACTGGTTTCAGTTACTTTTAGAAACAAGAATGTAGAGGAAGTTATAGAGATTGCGAAGAGGGCTGATTTGGAAGCCATTGAATGGGGGGGAGACATTCATGTTCCTCCCAACGACTTGAAAAATGCAAAAGTTGTTGGGGAAAAGACAATAAAAGCTGGTCTTGCATGCTGTTCCTACGGCTCATATTACAGAGTAGGAGCATATGGCGACAACTCTATGAATTCTTTCATACCTGTACTTGAAACGGCAAAAGCCTTGTCTGCTCAAAATATCAGGGTTTGGGCAGGTGTAAAAGGAAGCGAACAGACCGACAGCGATACAAGAAAAAGAATCGAAGAAGAATCCTTTGCTATTGTTGAAGAGGCGAAAAAGGAAGGTATGACAGTATCTTATGAATGTCACGGAGGCACACTGACGGATACTCTTCCTTCATACATGGAGCTTCTTGAAAATGTTAAGAAAATTGCTAAAAACAATGGTAAAGATTCTATAGCTTACGCATATTTTCAGCCTTATGCATCAATGCCAATGAAAGATGTATATGAGTATCTTGAGAAACTCAATCCGTATCTCAAGAACCTGCATGTATTCAACTGGAAGGTAGTAGACGGAAAAATTCACAGACTGCCCATGACTTCTGACGGGGATTATTGGAATGACATATTTAAAAAGGTGCGGAACATGTCTGACAGAACCCATTATGCGTTAATGGAGTTCGTTAAAAATGATTCAGACCATCAATTCTTGGAAGATGCCAAAGTTTTAAGAGACTTTCTAAACTGAAACGGTGTTTCACCCGTTTCTTTTTTAAAGTATCTGATAAAATTGCTGGTGTCGTTAAAACCTACGTACATGGCAATATCGTTTATTGGCATATCTGTCTTGTACAAAAGCGATCTTGCTGCAGCGATCCTGCAAAGCATTATGTACTTCTTTGGACTATAACCGGTCAGCTGTTTGAAATTCTGACTAAGATAGGACTGACTGATAAAGAATTGCTCTGACAAACTATTTACAGTTATTTCTTCCGTATAATTATTATCTATATACTCCTTAACCTTGTATATTATTGAATCCATATCCTTCGTAGGCATTGGAAAAGCTTCAGGTTTTGCCCGGAACAAGGTAATCAAAACAAGTATGAGCAGTGAAGACGCATTCTCGTATATGTATGGAACATTCTTGTCTTTTTTATTCATGCTTTCCTTTACAAGCTTGCTAAAAAAACAATCAAGCTCGTCCATTATTTCCACAACATTGACACAATGCTCAAAATTATCTGTTCTTAAGTTAAGAATGCTTGTAAGTTCCTTGCTCATCTGTATGTTCTGAATAAAGGATTCATCCATGTTAACTATGTATCGTTTGTATGGGAAAGCTTTTACTTTTACACAGTGCATTTCAATGTTGCTGATAAAGGAGATGGAACCTTTTTTGGCATGGTAGTCCTTTCCCTTTGTACTCAGCTCCATCTCACCTTCGGTTACAAAGACAATCTGATGCATGTTGGGATGCAAATGCTCCTTATCTATAATGTCTTCTTCTTCCGCTTCATACGTTTCCCTATATATCGCAGACCATTCGTACATTTTTTTCACCTCACGCACATTTTACAACAAAACGAGTGATTTATCAACAAAAACTTCGCTTTTGTCGGTTAACTCACAGCTCTACATCGCATATTACCATTTTGTGGTCGGAGGCAATGACGTCAGGAACATCTGCATTCACAACTTTCAAATCTTTTGATACAAAAATATAGTCTATCTTTATTCTTGGTTCATCGGAGGGAAAGGTCAGTTTTGGTTCTTCAAAGTACCTTGCAGTGTCTATCATCCTTTCATGTATTGGTCTTAACTTGTCATCTTCGGGTGTCATGTTGAAATCTCCCATTAACACGCAGGGAATGTCTGTGTCGTCAATTAGTTCTACCAGTGTGTTAACGGCATTTGTCTTTTCACTATTTGCAAGCCCGATATGAGTACCCAAAACATGTATTCTGTGTTTTCCGATATCTATCCTGCATTTGATAACAGATCTTGATTCATAGTATACATCTTCATCCTTTACAATTGGATCCGGGATGCGTACCACGCGGAACTCTCCAATGGGATACTTCGACAAAATGGCATTTCCATAAGGCAAAAGACCTCCAAACCTTATTGCTTCCCCAAACTTGTAGTATTGAAAACCCACCTTTTTAGCCAGAATCTTCGCCTGGTTTTTGTATGAAGGACAAGGGCCCAAATTCCTAACCTCGTTTAGAACCACAATGTCTGGCTCCTGCGACTTTATAGCATCCGCCATCAAATCAAAGTCAATGGGATCTCCTCCACGTTCCTTTGCCATGATGTAATCCCTGCAGTGCTGAATATTAAATGACATCAGGCGTACTACCACCTGCAACAACCCCTTACAATCGTTTTCTATTGGAGCAATTATACATTTTCAACAAAATCATGTCAAACAGTTTACGCCAGTTTCTTTAACATGCAGGTTATGACTCTGCAAAACATTAATGCATTGGATGCATTTTTATTAATTTTAATCAAACCATCTTTTTTTTTTTCTTCTGATTTGATATTATTCATATAAAAGAACTTTAGAAAAAGCAATAAGGAGATTCATGAAATACGAAAACATTAGAAAAAGTAAATTTATTTCAAGGAAAGATAGATTTACAGCATATGTGGAGATATGTGGTGAGATTGTACCTTGTCATGTAAAAAACACCGGAAGGTTGAAGGAAATCCTTCTGCCTGATACAGAAGTATATGTTCAAGAAGTTGACAAGCCGGAGAGAAAGACAAAGTATGATCTCATTGCTGCAAGAAAAGGTGACAGGATAATTAATATAGATAGCATGGTCCCAAATTGGGTCATAGAAGAGAACATGGAAGAGCTGTTTCCCCAATTAATTGGATATGAAAGGGAAAAAACATATAAAAATTCAAGATTTGACTTCTATGTTCAAACAAAAAGTGATAAAATATATATAGAAATAAAGGGTGTTACACAAGAGTTTGATAACATTGCCATGTTTCCAGACGCACCTACTAAAAGAGGAATAAAGCATGTTGAGGAGTTGATTGATGCAGTAAAAAACGGGCACAAAGCATACATAATTTTTGTTGTACAGATGGAGGAAGTTTCATACTTTACACCCAACGAAGCAATACACAAAGAGTTTGCCGATGCCCTTGTGAAAGCCCATGAAAACGGTGTAAACATATGTGCCTATGACTGCATTGTGAAATCTGATGAAATAACGTTGAACAATAATGTGAAGGTAATGCTTTCATATTAATATATATCAGGAGGTTTTAAGATGAATAAAAAGTTAGTCAAGTGTTTAGTTCTGCTAATGCTTGTAGCTGCTTTCTTGGTAATGGCAAGTGCCTGCAAAAAGCAGGACAAAGATCCGGAACCCACAGCGACAGCAACAGCAACAGAGGAACCAACACCAGATAAAACGGATGAGCAAACCCCGGAACCGACAGAGGAACCTACTCCGGAACCTACAGAGGAACCAACGCCGGAACCTACAGAGGAGCCTGATCCTGTGATCCATATACAGGACGACTTTTCAGATCCCGAAAAGTCAAAGAACGAATGGGAGCTGCAGGCCTTCAAGGTGGAAAACGGTAAACTTATTGCAGATTTTAATGCTTATGCACTGCAAGCCAGGGTTGGTGGAAAGCTTTCAAACTTCACCTTGGCAATGGATGTGGTTTTCCTGGAGCATAAGCCAGATACTGAAAACTACATAGGATGCTGGATAGGTCCAAAACTGATGGAGAGCAAAATAATTGCAGGTTTCTGGCCAAAAGACAAGAAAGTTAAAATTCTTGAGAACAACAAGGATGGCACCAGACTCTTAAAGGATGCTACTGTTTCGGAAATTGGCTTGAACGAAGAATTCCACCTTGCAATCAAGCTTACATCCGACAACACAATCAAGATCTATATCAACAAACAACTTGTTCTGGAACACACCAACACATCCTTGTACAAACATGACAACATTGGATTCTTCTGGAACAATAACAACCACATTGCAATTGACAACTTGGTTCTTGCGGATGAGCACTACCGTGTAGAGCAATAATGTTTTTTGCAAAGAAAGGCAGAATTCTGCCTTCTTTTTTTTATGTTTAGCGAGGTATAGAAAATGAGAAACTGGGACATGTACATAATACCTAATCATG